>CAYRTD010000005.1:0-62686 GCA_964426915.1 uncultured Bacteroidaceae bacterium
CAATACTTTTTTCTTTTTTCATGATAGTTTTGGATATTTGAATTTAACAATGATACACAAAAATAAAAAACTAAGCTGATAAGAATAATTGTTTAAGGGTATTTTTCCGGTGGGAATGGTCTTTTTTATTCTTTAATAAGATTAGTAATTTTTTTTAGAGGAGTTTTCAGGGACTTTGCTTCATTGAAGAAATCTTTCCAGGGGTCTTCTTTATGCCCCATCCGCTGAAAAATATTTACAATATTTATCGAGGAAGGCTCACTGAATTCATTCAGTTCATTCCAGGAGAGAGGTGCTGCTACCGGAGCCCCTTCTTTGGCTCTCAAAGAATAGGGTGCAACGGAGGTCTGGGCATATTCATTTCTTAAATAATCAAGGAATATCCTCTCGCCTCTCTTATTTTTCCTCACTTCAACGGTATAATCCTCGGGATAACGTTTGGCTAGAATATGTGCCGTTTTTCTTGCAAATTCCTTTACTTCACAGAATTCAAGATTTTTTACTACAGGGACAGCTACATGCAGCCCTTTGGATCCGGTTGACATTAAAAAAACGGGCAGATCGAATTCATCTTCCAGAAATTCTTTAATTCGTTTAGAACAGGTTTTTACATCACTGAAATCCCCGCCGGAAGGATCCAGATCGAATATCATCTTATCGGGGTATTCTGGTTTGGAAGCCTTGCTGAGCCATGGATGCATCACAAGACAAGCCTGGTTAGCCAGGTAAGCAAGAGTTGCTTTTTTGTCAGCTATCACCATTTCAATCTTATCTTTTTCCTTTCTCTCCAGTTTTTTTGAACTGATCCATTCAGGGAAATACTCCGGTTTTTCTTTCTGATAAAAACCTTTCTTCCCGATGCCATCCGGGAATCGTTTTAAGGTAAGTGGCCTGTCCCTGAGGTGATTCATCATCAAATCAGATATTTCCATATAATAGTTGATAATATCTTTTTTAGTGACTTCTGCATCTGGATAGAGGATCTTGTCCGGATTACTGGTGTCGAATGAATATTTTCCTATTTTCATGTGTCTAAAATTGATTTTTGTTGTCGAGTGGAGTTTCATGAATTGTAATTAGTGTCTGTCCATAATGTCCAATATCTGCGTTGCTGCAAAAATTTTAAATCCTCGAATACATTAGTATACTGCGGTTTAAAATTTTTGCGCGCCTTGATCTCGGACATTCTGATCCAGACTCTCGACTCTATTGACAGACACTAGTGTCAACATGAGAATGGAGCTCCACTGAGCCCTTTGAAATCATGGTTTTATCCTTCTTTAGTTACATTTTCCGGATCTTTGTCGTCTCTGAGTCCTTTAAAGGCAGGGTGTCTTAACATCCCGTCATTCGTCCATTCTGTAAAAGCCACCTCGCCCACCAATTTAGGCTTTATCCAGTGTACTTTTTTTTCATTTATTTCGTCTTCACTTTCCCGGAAAGGGTTTTTATCGGTTTCAATTTTCTTCATTTTTTCTGAGAGCTTCTTCAGCATCTCATCGTTATATCCTGTTCCGACTTTTCCGGCATACTTTAGTTTGTTATCTTCATAATATCCAATTAGTAAAGCACCGAAACCTATTCTTTCTCCTTCCGGATCAGTATAACCGCCGATAACAAATTCCTGCCGGTTTACACACTTAAATTTGAGCCATTTTCTTGACCGGTCATGGACATATTTAGATGTTGCATCTTTGGCTATCAATCCTTCCCAGCCTTTTTTGCAAGCCTCCTCATAATAATCAAGACCTTCCTTATTCCGGTGGGTGGTAAATCTCAGGGGGTCATCAAATTCAAAGGAATCCCGGAGTATATTTTTTCTGTCCCTCAAGGGCAAATTTGTAATAAGATACTGATCGATGTAAAGAAGATCTATGAAATAATAATAGACTTTTATGGAACTTTTTTCTGCTTCTTCCCGGTTTTTGACCTGCATTCTTCCCTGTAATTTTGAAAAGCTGCTCACATCACCGTCAAAAGTGCAAATTTCACCATCGGCTATAAAATTATCCTCTTTGGTATTCTGAAAGGCTTCTTCAAGTTCAGGGTAAGTATCATTCAGCTTTTTTCTATTCCGGCTGTAAATAGTGACTACTCCCTTTTTCTTAAAGACCAGTGCCCTTTCACCGTCCCATTTTCGTTCATAGATCCAGTTTTCATCCTCAAAGTGGTCGTGGGTAAGGGTTGCAAGCATTGGATCCAGCCAGTCGGGCATGGACATTTTTTCGATTTTATCTGAATACTCTCTCAGTCCTGCCATAATGTTTTAGTTAATTTTATTTTTCATTCCTCAGTCTCCATCTTCTTTTTCTTTCTGAAGTTCTTCAAGTGTTTTTCCGGATTTAACCGATTCTTTCTCTGTATTTACCGGGTTTCTGCGTGCATCAGCTTCATCATCTTTCATTTTTATCAGCAACCATTGCTCCCTTCCTTTCATTTTGACGAGTGCATACCCACCTTTTAGCTTTTCCCCTTCGAGCCATATTTCTATCTTTCCGTCTTCGTAGGATTCCTCAATGCTCCTTCCGTCATCTTCATTTTTTTCCCTCATGTTTTTATAGGTTCCTGTATCCCAGACAATGACTGTTCCAGCCCCATACTCACCCTCAGGAATTTCACCTTCAAAATCAGCATAGTCGATCGGATGATCTTCGGTAGGCTGGGCCATTCGCTTTTCATCCGGATCGGTAGAGGGTCCCTTGGGAACTGCCCATGATTTCAGCACGCCACCAGCCTGTATGCGAAAATCAAAATGATGATTACTTGATTGATGTTCCTGTACAACAAAAATATTTTTTTTTGAGGAGCTTTTCTTTTCTCCCCCGGGTTCTTTGGTTTTTGAGAAGTCGCGTTTTTGTTTGTATTTATTGAGTTTATCTTTGGACATGATCATTATTTATTAAATGAATATGATATAAACTGCTATATTTTTAATCTTAAGTTTCTTTTGATGTATTAATATCCCTTATTCGACTAACAGACAGGTGATGGGACATGTTCATTCTTATGTAAATGGTCTAAAAGGGGACACAAAGGATCACAAATGAACACAAATAGGATCCGTAGAAGGGAATAAATATGGAAGAGGAATGGGCCTAGATAATGTGCTTATAATCTTTGTATTATATTGTAATTTACAACCATCTGCATTCCCAATTTGTGTAATTTGTGGATATATTTTATAAGGGAGGAATCTCTTCAAGAATCAAATAATAATGTCAGTAGCAAAATCAAAAAACCTTCGGTAAAAAAACAATCAATCCGATAACCACAGCAATAATTGCGCTAATAAGAACGGCTCCAGCAGACATGTCCTTAATCTTCTTTATTGAAAAATTTTCATCCGGTGAGATAAAATCCGTAATGTTTTCAATTACAGTATTGATTACCTCAACTACGAAGACAAACCCGATGGCAAAGACAATGGCTATCCATTCCATTGGCGATATTTTCAGCATGAATCCGGCAGAAATGGCGAGTATGGCAAAGACCAGGTGTATCCTGAAATTGTGCTCCTCCTTTTGAAGGATTTTCAGGCCTGCGAATGCAAAGACAAAGCTTTTTAGCCTTTTGCGAAGGGAGAATTTAGCCTTTTTTTTTCGTTTTGCATGTGTATAGGATTTTCCACCAGGACACTAAGATACAAATCACACGTCCCAATGACAAGCGACTCAAAATCCGTATATTATTCATTTATTCCTCACTGGTTTTCTGTGACTCTTCCTGAACTCTGTGTAATATCTTCTCTGTTTCCTCCCCGGGCACAACACGTCAAAAAAAACCACCCATTCAAGAATTTTTCCCTGATTCCTCGTGTCTATTTCTTTTTTAATATTTAAAATAAATCTCAAAAATTCAAAACGGATTTTTCTTAGATTTGAACTTTATTAAAAACAAGATCTTGCAGTACCCTGACAGAAATAAATACAAAGAAATATTTGCGGTGATTTTAACCGGTCTCCTGAAGTTTGTTTTCATGGACTGGTTAAATTTCAGGGCGTTTTACATTATTGCAGCCTGCGGTTTCTGGATCATTTATATCTGGAAAACCCGTAAAAAATATCAGGATATATATAAATACTGGGGTTTTAGAAAGTCAAACCTAAAAAAATCTTCTTTGTTGCTTTTACCTTTCGCCGTGATAACCATATTGGGTATTTATTTTTATGGTGCCGGGATTGAAGTAAAATTTCTGAACTGGAGAATTATTCCCATTTTGGTATTGTATCCTTTGTGGGGCTTGCTTCAACAATTTTTGATTGCCGGACTCATAGCAGGCAATATGAGAAATCTGGAAAGTTTGAAACTTCCTGATTTATTTATTATTCTTATAACATCCTTGGTTTTTGCCCTGGTCCATTACCCCAGCCTGCCGCTGATGCTTTATGTTCTTGTAATGGAGATCATTTTCCTGCATATTTATTTTAAATACAATAATCTGTGGGCCCTTGGGTTGTTCCACGGCTGGGTTTCCGGCCTTTTTTTATATTATGTGCTTGGAAGGGACCTGTGGAAAGAATTGTGGGTTATTTTTTAAATATGAAAAAATCGTTTCAGATCGGGCCTCTTTTTTAAACGGAAATGCATATACAACAGGAGTCCGGCTATCGGAAGCACCGAGGACATGACGATCAGACTCCATTCAAGATCCATTACATTAAAATTGTAGAGTGAAATGAAAGCTTCTGTTATAAGACTTATAAATCCAGCAGCAACAAGGGAATATGCAATAATATTCAAACCCTTGTTTTTTGCCCGTTTAATCATCATGATTGTTAGATAAACAACCAGATATGCACCGAAAAGTAAGGGTATGCCAAGTTTAATACCCCAGTTCATATTCCCGGTAAACATATCAAGAAGGACCAGAAGGACAGAGCTCGATATAAAACTGCCGCCAAGCACCAGAAAATTATTTCTATGAAAGAAACTGATCAGGGTAATATTAATGAATAGTATAGCAGAAATCGCAATGGGATATTTTGACCAGCTTAGATCATTATCGCTGATAAAATCTATGATCAGGGTAACGATCATTCCTGAAACCAGAATTATTCCGGATATTTCCCAGAACAATTTTCTTTTTTGTAAGGAAGAAAGCTTGTGAAAATCTGTTATCTGACCTTTTTTGCGTTCACTCACCCTGACCTTAATGTATTCATTGTGATTTGGATGCTCATCGTGGACGGGTTCGCCGCATAAAGGACAAAAATTCATGTTATTTTCAAGATCGACTCTGCAATTAATACACGTCTTCATAGATAGTTTTTTTAAGAATCATGGTTCACCGGTATTCCGTCAGTTTGTAAAAAGTCAATAAACTTTTCCTCCAGCGCTGTTGATCGGGTTATATTTCCAAAACTCAATACAAGTTTGTCTCCGTGACTAATGACACCGCAGTTTATCTTTAGCATCTTATTGGGGGGTGGGGGTGTGAAAACAAAATAGTCAATCAGATTATTCATATCCTCAGGAAAAAATGTTTGTCCCAGGTTTGTTATAACCCCGCTGTACTGACTGGTCCCAAGGGAATAGTACTTAATTTTGAGGATCAGACTTTTTAAAAATAAGGGTATACTTTTAATATATATTTTTCTTTCGCTACCCACATTCCGGGAAATATTTTTGTGGATTAGTTTTTCGTCGGTTTCAAGCCGCATTTGATGGTATACGGTTTTTAGGATCTCTTCAAAACTATAATGACCCAACCTGAGATCGATCTCAGGCAGCACAAAAAGAGAAAAATTACGCATGGTTTTTGATGGCAATATTCTTCTGAGATTAACCGGGACCTGAACCCTGAGTTGTTTATGATGTTTATGCTGGCTGAAGGAATTCATGTTTTCGAAAATATCCTGCAAAACATATAAATAAACGGCCACAAGATAATTTGTTATGCTTACCCCGTATCCTGAAGCTTTTGCTTTTAACTTTTCTACAGAGATATTTATGTGCATTACGGAAAAACGCGGACGGTTTTTTAAGGTCATTGGAAGATGGAATGCCGGAGACCTTTTTACCATGGGCGGAATGTGTTCTTTAAAATATCTTTTGTACGAATCTTCGTATTCTTCCTCCGGAATTTCTTCTCCCGGGTGTAAATATTCAAATTCTTCCGGAATATGGATGCTTTTTTCCTTTGAATATAATGTTATGATAGTCTTCAGAAATTCGAAAGCTCCACTGCCATCCGTAAGGATATGGGAAAATTCCACACTCAGCTGTTTATCTCTGACAAGCACACGCAGCATTAATCCTTTATCAGGGAATTTCTTGCATAGCTGTCCTTCATCTTCAATAACCGGTATCGTTAAGGACTGGTGTTCGAGGTAAAACCAGAAAAAACCCTTTTTAAGTCTGACTTTATAATAGGGAAAACGGTTTTCAGCACTGGAAACGGCCTTCATGAGAGCACTGATATTTATATTTTGCTTCATTACCGCGGTCAATCTGAAAACAGTAGTTATTTCCTTGTTTACTGTTGCCGGGAAGATTTTTGCTGCATTATCAAGCGATAACCAAAACTGATTGGCCTTGATCGTTTTATGTGGTGTTTCCTTTTGATTCATAGACCATCTGAAGAAAAATCTGATAGCGTACAGACTTATTAGCTCGATTTATTTTTATAAAAGTACTAAATAATATTTGTTGTTGGATAAAATGAAGTTTTTCATCAATTCAGATTCTTATTAATATATCCCTGATTTTGATATATCAGGTAATCTCAAATATCAAAGTATAAATTTTGAGGTAAATTTTTATCTACAACATTCTTTAGCTATTTGACATTAAAAATTTCAGACCTGAATACAATCTGTGTAGAGGGCCATTCCGGGTCTTTTCTATCTTCTGCTGTAATAAATAATTGAACAGGTTTATGAGGGGTCATGGTTTTTAATTCCGCCTGTTTGGATCTGTCGGGATCCAGCTCGCCAATTTTATGATTATTGCCATCCACATCCATAAGCCAGACAATATATCGTTTTTTTTCAGGATTAAGGCGTTCAGGATCAGCAAGGTGATTTGCATTCAATCTGATTTCGTAAATATTATTTTCATCTTTTTTAATTTTTGCTTTAACATCTGCAGCAGGAAGACTATTTGAAGAAGGGAATTTTACTGTTGTTCCGCATGAGATTGTAAAAAATAAAATCACGTTGAACAAAATGAATTTAATGGTTGTGCTTTGAATGTTGGTTTTCATATGATTGATTATTTTTAAATTTATACTGGTCAGTGTTTGTCCATAATGTCCAATATCTGCGTTGCTGCAACCGCGGAAAGCTTCAGCGACACGCGGTTGCGCGCCTTGATATCGAACATTCTGTCCGATAGCTATCGGAACAGACACTCGACTTTATTTACATGCTCTAATTAAGTGAAACTATGATTTTTATTTCCAAATCTTTTAGCTGAACTAATCCCAAGCAATAGTTGAAGGATCTTAAAGATTTTATTGACTTTCCCGAAGTATAGTATCGGGACAGACGGTGAATTTGTTATACCCGGTCCCGTGTTATAGCTGCCGGAAAAATTCCTGATTACTCAAATCCTTTGAGCAGAATAGCAGGGATAAATTTTTTCGTGCCCTGTTTTAATAGGTGACAGAATTTAACCCCGAACATTACCTTCATGAACTCACCACCAATTGTCGGTTGGTTTTATCCTGACACCTGATTCTATTAGCAAATACCTGCATATCAGATTTGAGTATTCGGCAAAAAAACCAGATTCAGGTTTAGCTTTGTTAATATTAATCATAGCATTTAAATCACTGAAAAACACTTAATGAACAAAAAGAGTTATCTGGAAAACAAAGAAAGCCAGGGTCTGTTCATTTTTAATCTGCAATCGATGCCCGGATTTTCAGGAGATTCAGAAGGAGGGATTCCATCTTATCAAGACGGAGCATATTTTTACCATCAGATTTTGCTTCTCCAGGTTCTGGGTGTGTTTCTATGAATATCCCGTCAACTCCTACTGCAATTCCTGCTTTTGCTATGGTTTCTATGAGTTCGGGTTTGCCTCCGGTTACACCGCTTGCCTGATTAGGCTCCTGAAGTGAATGGGTAATATCAAGAACAATGGGTTTTCCGAATTTTTTCATGATAGGAATACCTCTGAAGTCGACGATAAGATCGGTATAACCGAAGCTATTTCCCCGTTCGGTGATCATAACTTTCTCATTTCCTGAGTCTACTACCTTGTCAATAGCATATTGCATTGCTTCAGGAGAAAGAAACTGTCCTTTTTTTATATTGATGAATCTGCCGGTTTTTGCAGCAGCTATAAGTAATTCGGTTTGTCTGCAAAGGAAGGCCGGGATCTGGAGAATATCAACATATTCTGCTGCCAAAGCTGCCTCCGCTTCTGTATGGATGTCGGTTACAACCGGGACATGAAAATTTTCTCTTACTTTTTGTAAAAGCTTAAGTGCCTTTTCATCACCAATCCCAGTAAAGGAATCAATTCTTGAACGATTGGCTTTTCTGTATGAAGCTTTAAATACATAAGGTATTTTCAGTTTGTCGCTTAACTTTTTCATATGTTCCGCAACCTGCATCAGGTTTTTTTCACTTTCTGCAACACAAGGACCGGCAAGAAGGAAAAAATTTCCACTACCGGTATGCTCAATGTTCTTTATTTGCTTTAAAATCTCCATGATTTATTTATAACGTTTTTTCCAAAGTTTTTTCAGTCTTTCTCTGATTTCTGTTTCCCTTGTATTTTTGCCCGGCACATAAAAATACCTGTCTCCTAGTTCTTCAGGAAAAAAATTGTCTTCAACAAAATTTCCTTCATAACTGTGTGCATATTTGTATTTTCCCCCGTAACCAAGATCTTTCATCAGCTTGGTCGGAGCATTGCGTATATGAAGGGGGACCGGCAGATTACCGGTTTTGGCAACCGTATCCTGTGCTTTATTTATTGCTTCGTATGCCGAATTGCTCTTAGGTGAAGAAGCAAGGTAAATGGTGGCTTCAGATAAAATTATCCTTGATTCCGGCCACCCGACATTATGAACCGCCTGGAAGCAGTTATTAGCTATTAAAAGAGCATTGGGATTTGCCAGGCCAATATCTTCGGCCGCCAGTATAATAAGCCTTCTGGCTATAAAGCGGGCTTCCTCACCACCTTCGATCATTCTTGCGAGCCAGTAGACTGCCGCATCCGGATCGCTTCCTCTTACAGACTTGATAAAAGCTGAGATAATATCATAATGCATTTCTCCATTTTTATCGTAGATCGCAAGGTTTTCCTGTATAATGGATTTTACATTTTCATTGTCTATTACGATCTTGTCCGGATTCTCACCCAGTTCAGTATTTATAACAAGTTCAAGAGCATTCATAAGTTTTCTTGCGTCACCTCCGGAGAACTGAAAGAGAGCTTCCTTTTCTGTAATTTCGATATTCAGATCTTTCAGATAGGAATCCTTACTCAGGGCTTTTTGCAAAAGAAAATCAAGTTGTTCCTTTCCGAGAGGTTCAAGTGTATACACCTGACATCGTGATAAAAGTGGTGAGATCACTTCAAAGGAAGGATTTTCAGTTGTGGCTCCAATAAGTGTAATAATTCCCTGTTCTACAGCTCCCAAAAGTGAATCCTGCTGGGATTTACTGAACCTGTGGATCTCATCGATGAATAAAACAGGAGAAGGATGGTTGAAAAATTTTTGTTTTCTGGCTTTTTCAATCGTCTCTCTCACATCTTTAACTCCAGAATTTACTGCGCTGAGACTGTAAAAAGGCCGGTTAAGACTATTGGCAAGTATTCTGGCAAGAGTGGTTTTTCCCACACCGGGAGGTCCCCATAATATGAAAGAACTGACATTTCCGCTCTCGATCATTCGCCTGATAATCCCCTCTTTCCCTACTAATTTCTCCTGCCCGGCGTAACCATCCAGTTCTGCAGGCCTCATTCTGTCTGCCAGTGGTTGATTTGTAACCATTCTTGTGTTTTTAGGGTATAAAGATATAGAAAAAATAGGAGGATGATGGAAGAAGGCCGGAGAAGGTGAAGAATTGGAATTTTGTATTAACCTGGTTCACTCAAACGGCAAGTTTGTGCAGATGCCGGTTGGGAACCCGAAGATACAGTCTCTAATATTATATTGATAATAAATACACAGAACAATTTAACCAATAAAAACATAGTTATGAAAATTTACAGAAGACTGCTGATTGGGCTTTTTTTGAATGCTCTTGCCTTTGGTTCTTTGCACGCTCAGTTAAAAGAAATTGATTTTATAAAAGGTGGTGTGGATGATGCACAAATTCTGTTTAAAGAATACCTTACTCCTTATGCAAATGCATTTGGTGCCAACCTCAACGGTGGCTGGTATAATACAGCAAAGCCTCATAAACTAGGGGGTTTTGATGTTACGGTCACAGTGAATACCGCCTGGGCTCCTCCCTCTCATAAAACAATGGATCTGGCACAACTGGGCCTTTCTGCAGAGATAAGCGGTGAAAGCAGTATCGCTCCAACAATTGCCGGAAAAAGATCCGGTGAGCGTCCAACACTTACCTATTCAACCCAAAATCCTGCCAATGGCAACGATATCACCCTGGCACAATATGAATCACCCAATGGTACAGGGGTTAATATGATACCTCTGCCAATGGTTCAGGCCTCTATTGGTTTACCGTTTGGCACTGACATTACAGGCCGCTATTTACCGAGCCTGGATCTAGGGAAATCGGGGAATATTGGATTATGGGGAGTTGGGTTAAAACACAGCATTCTCCAGCATATCCCGGTTATGAAAAGAATACCCGTTATTGATGCAAGTCTGCAGGGTGGCTACACAAAACTGAATTCATACGCGAATGTAACCTTTACACCCGATGCTTATAGTTTTGCTGAAAACCTGGTCACCGATGTACTGATCTTCAAGGGCCAAAAAGTAAATCTGGATGTAGAGGCATACACAGTCAATCTCGTGACTTCACAAACTCTTCCGGTAATTACATTTTATCAGGGAATTGGATATAGTACAACCAAAACCAGGCTGGCCCTGGAGGGAGTTTATCCTAAACCATTCCCTGATCCGGATGAGAATAGCGATTACTATGGACAATTGGTAATAAAAGATGGGGAAAAATATAGAGAAGAAGATCCCATCGATGCTGAAGTTGAAAATACAAAGGATCTGCGTCTGAATGCAGGTTTTCGGATTAAATTAGGCGTCCTCACCATCCATTTCGATTATACAAAAGCAAATTACAGCCTGGTTACAGGCGGTATTGGTATAAGTTTCAGATAGGATTTTTCTGTTCATATATTCTTTAACGATAGCGGTTCTTCTATTCTCTAACGATAGCGGTCCTTCTATTCTCTAACGATAGCGGTCCTTCACGTTTTCCCCCGTATGCGTGAAGGGCCGTTTTTTTTGAGCCTCATTTAATTCTGAGGGAGTTATTAACAGGAAATCTTATAATGAAACGTCATTCTGGAATTGTTGATAAGTGGTTAATTGAATGGCAGTCAATGGCATAAGACCTTCGAGGTCTTATAAAATACAAAATCCCACTGCAATCTCATTGCACTATCAAAAAAATTACCTGTTAATAAAAACTCTAATTTTTTTTTAACAATTCGTTTCTTACTGAGAACGTCAGATGTTTTTTGTTGATAAAGTGCTAAAATTTACATTAGTAGCATCTTAAGACCTTCGAGGTCTTATAAGATACAACACCCCACTGCAACCTGATTGCATTATCAAAAAAAAATCTGTTAATAAAAATCCTAAATTTTTTTCAACAAATCATTTCTTACTGAGAACGTCAGATATTTTTTGTTGATAAAGTGCTAAAATGCACATCAGTAGCATCTTAAGACCTTCGAGGTCTTATAAGATACGACACCCAACCGCAACCTCATTGCAGTCAAATAAAAATAATCCTGCTATTGAACATTTTTCGCTTATCTTAACTTATAACTTAAACCCTGAAAATTTTAACACCATGAGCGAAAATAAAACCAAACCCACAAGGGTAAATGTAAATGATTTCCTAAATCAGATTGAAAATCCTGTGCAAAAGCAAGATATGCTGAAGATCATTAATATGATGAAAAAAATTACCGGGGAAGAACCTGAACTCTGGGGCGATTCAATAATCGGATTTGGAAAATATCGTTACAAATATGCCAGTGGGAGGGAGGGAGACTGGTTTCTTACCGGTGTGTCGCCCAGAAAGAATAATACAACCCTATACCTGAACTATGGGTTTGAGAATAATGCCGATCTGATGGATAAACTCGGAAAATACAAGACAGGTAAGGCCTGCCTTTATATTAAAAAGCTGGATGATATAGATGAAGCTGCCCTGAAAGAACTCATCTCACGAAGCGCGGAAGAGGTCAAAAAGAGATCGCATGTTTAGTTTTTTTAAAACCCGCTGAGTTCCAGGTAAACAGTTGGAACAAGCAACAAGAATCCCAATAGGATAAGCACAACCATAAAGGGGGCAATCCATTTTACCCATTTATCATAAGGGATCTTTGCCACACCAAGAACACCGATAAGCACACCTGATGTTGGGGTTATCATATTGGTAAAGCCATCTCCAAATTGAAAAGCCATAACGGTTGCCTGGCGTGAGACCCCGATAAGGTCGGAAAATTGCGACATCATTGGCATGGTAAGGGCTGCTTTTGCCGATCCCGATGGAATGATAACATTGATTATGGTCTGAAAAATATACATCATACCCACCGAGGCCAGGCGCCCAAAATCGCTCATGGATTGCGAAATATAATAAAGAAGGGTGTCGATTATATTTCCATTTTCGAGGACAAAAAGTATGCCTCCGGCAAGACCAACGATCAGGGCTGCCGACATAATGTCCTTTACACCTGTTAAAAATAGTTCGGTAATCTCATTTGCTGTTTTACTCATGGCAATGCCCGCGAAAAGACCCATTGCCAAAAATAATGTTGCTATTTCCATTACATACCATCCATAACCCATTACCCCTGTAATAAGGTAAAGAATTGTGAAGCCAAGAAGATGCAGTACGAAAAAATGAAGTGATTTCCGTGCTGCGAAAAATCCGGAGATAGCAAACAGGATTCCGGTAACAGGCAGCATTGGCGCATCAAAACTGTTATTGCCAATTGTCATTGTGGTAATTGGATTAATTATTCCAATAAGAACAAGAATTACAGAGAGTAATATATATGCCAGCCATGTACCTTTGGGAGTATAATATTCTATGTCTTCTGTATCTCCCTGGTCCCTTTTTCGCCAGTACTCGTCAATTTTATATACCGGTGATTTTTCAGGATGCTTTTTTATTTTATTCGCATACCTCAGCACCCAGGCAATCCCTACGAAATTTATCACCACCCAGCAAAAAAGCCGATATTCAATTCCGGAAAAAAGAGGAAGACTGGACAAACCCTGTGCAATCCCAATGGTGAAAGGGTTGAGCAATGCGCCGGCAAATCCAAGGCCTGCAGCAACAAAACACATGGACACTCCAACAATGGAATCGTACCCCATGGAAATAGCCAGGGGTACAAAAATTATAATAAAAGCAATGGTTTCTTCACTCATGCCGAAAGTGGCACCGAAAATACTGAAAATAAGCATTATCAGTGTTATAATGAGGTTGTTTACGCCCAGGGCTCTTATAAATTTGAATTTTTCCAGCCTCCTGGAATACTTTAAAAAAGAGAATATACCAACATCAATAGCCCGGCTCTCGTTGATGATCCAGAAGGCTCCGCCAATTATAAGGATAAATACAATAATATCAGCCTTATCAACAAAGCCTTCAAACAACGCAGAAAAAATCTGCCAGGTTTGTGGTTCACTCTCTGTATACGTGAATGAATCTTGTATTATAACTTCCCTTTCAGTGTCATTAACAATTTTCGTCTCCCTTTCATACTCTCCTCCGGGGAAAATCCATGTCAGTATTGCAGCAATTACGATGATTGAAAAAACGATCACATAGGTGTGGGGAATTTTCCTTCCTTTCAGCATAAACAGGGAATTTTGAGTTTCAGATTTGCAGGATTGTATTAATTTTGGATTAAAGAAAGAAATAATTTTTCTGATCTTTTTACAGAAAAGGTATTTTTTATGACATTTTATGTAGATTAAGGGTGAAATAAACTTAAGCGGTAAGGAGTATGGACCAGATGGAAAGCGAACGGCTAATAAGATCGGATTACAGAGCACTTCTGAAGGAATGCAGGAGTTTATCGGGGGAAGAAGGACTGGATAAGGTGAAGTCAGCCTTCAAAACGATTAATCGCCTTTGCCAGGAGATGCCCCACAGATGGGGGGTGCCGGTTTCATTACATGCTCTCAGAGTTGCAAGGATTATTTCCGAAGAGATGGGTCTGGGCACTACTTCAGTAACCGCATGTCTTTTCAGTGATTTTTATTCAGCAGGGAAAATAGACCGGAAATTCCTGGAGGAACATTACGGACAAAAAATTACTGATATTACAGAAGGAATTCATAATATTTCTGAAATACCTTCGGGAAATACCCTCCATCATGCAGATAACTTCAGGGAACTAATTCTTACAATGGGTAAGGATGTGAGAGTAGTACTGGTGAAAATCGCCGAACGTCTTAATGTAATGCGCAATCTACACGAATTGCCCGATAAAGAAAGAAAGGATTATTCGGTTGAGACGAGATTCATTTATTCACCTCTTGCCCACCGTCTGGGCTTGTATAATATTATGTCTGAAATGGAGGATGTCAGCATGAAATATCTTGAACCCAAAGAATATTTTTCCATTGAAAATAAACTCAGGGCAACAAGAATTAAAAGGAATCGCTTTATTAAAGAATTTATAGGTCCTGTGGAAGAAAGCCTGAAGAATAATAAACTCAGGGCAGAGATCAAAGGAAGGCCAAAAGCCATTTCCTCGATCTGGAGGAAAATGAAAAAGCAGAATGTTGAATTTGAAGAAGTCTATGATAAGTTTGCCGTCAGAATTATCCTCGATTCCCCTCCCTCCAAAGAAAAGTCCGATTGCTGGAGGGCATATTCACTGGTCACGGATATATACAAACCCAATCCCGATCGACTCAGAGACTGGATATCCGTTCCCAAATCAAATGGGTACGAGTCCTTACATACAACAGTAGTTATTCCGGGAGGCGAATGGGTTGAAGTGCAGATACGAACACGCAGAATGGATGAAATTGCTGAAAGGGGGCTTGCCGCCCACTGGAAATACAAGGGTATCAAAGGACAAGCCGGGGTTGATGAATGGCTGGCGAAGATCAGGGATTTACTGGATAATTCCGAAACCGACGCACTGAATCTCATTGATGATCTTCGTTTGCGCCTCGATAATAAGGAAATATTTGTTTTTACACCAAAGGGAGATCTGAAAAAATTTCCTGAAGGTTCCACCATCCTGGATTTCGCCTTTGATATTCATTCCGATGTAGGATCCACCTGTGTGGGGGCAAAGGTGAACGGTAGAAATGTTCCTATCCGATATAAAATGAGGAACGGTGATAAAATTGAAATAATCCGTTCCAAAAATCAAAAGACAAATGTAAACTGGCTCAATTTTGTTGTTACTTCCAAAGCCCGGTCGAAGATAAAACAGGCTCTTAAAGAAGAGAAGCTGAAAGAAGCCGAGGATGGGAAGGAAACATTGAAGCGGAGGTTTAAGAACTGGAAGCTGGAATACAATGACCCCAATATCAGAAAACTTATAAAACATTATAAATATAAGGATGCAATAGAACTGTATTTTGACATTGCACGTGAAAAACTTGATCTGTTGGAAATAAAAAATATCCTCACACGTGAAGAGCATCCCGGGGGGCACCGGCCAATTCCGGTGGCTGAAGAAGACCTTGATAAACTCCTTAAAAATACCATAGCAGAAAGCAGTGATTACCTTATTATTGATCAGAAACTTTCCGATGTGGATTATAAACTGGCAAATTGCTGCAACCCTATTTTCGGAGATGAGATTTTCGGATTTGTTACCATTAGTTCAGGTATTAAAATTCACCGGCTAAATTGTCCGAATGCGCGTCAGCTTATGACAAAATATGGTTACCGGGTAGTAAAAGCACAATGGAAGGAAAGCGAAAAAGAGCATCAGTTTCTCGCCAGTCTAAGGATAACAGGAACCGACGATATTGGGATTGTCAGCAATATTTCGGAAGTAATCAGCAAAGACCTGAAAGTGAATATGAGATCTTTTCAGATGAATTCAGTTGACGGTCTTTTTGAAGGTACTGTCAGTGTTTTTGTTAAAGATACCGATCATCTGAATGTTCTTCGAGGGAAACTCCTGAAGGTCAAGGGAATAATCTCTGTAAAACGAATAAATATTGGCAGGAATTCTGCAAATTGATACATATATACCCACACTTAGAGATTCTTTTCAGTGCGGAAATCTGAATAAGTACATACATTTATATTTCAAATTTTCTGACTGATCTGTTAAACGGAACTTACTTATGCACTTCCTGGTAAAATTATTATGCTTTTTAATATTTCTGACTTCATGTTCTGATGGAAGATTTAATGCTGCCAGGGAAATAGAATATTGTATAAAAAAGGCGGAATCTACCCTGGAAACAACGAATGGCTCACATCTGATGCCACGAAACATCAACAATGACGATACTGTCTGGAATCTTTCAAGGGTTTCGAACTGGACATCCGGCTTTTGGCCTGGTATTTTGTGGTATATATACGATTACACAGGAGAACAGGAATGGCTGGATGCTGCACGAAAAACTACCGCCCATCTGGAAAATAATAAAATGCTATGGTATAAAACTCATGATCTGGGTTTTATGATGTACAACAGTTTTGGTCATGGTTATAGGCTGACAAATAACCCGGAATACAAGGAAATATTACTTGAATCGGCCGATTCACTGGCTGTTCTTTTCAACGAAAGAGCCGGTACTTTTCTATCCTGGCCCTGGATGGTAGAAAGAAAAGGATGGCAGCACAATACCATTATTAATAATATGATGAATCTGAATCTTTTATTCTGGGCAGGAAAAAATGGTCGTCCCGAATATTACGATCTTGCCGTGGAACATGCAGTGAATACTGCCAGGCACTTTATAAGAAGTGATTTTTCCACCTGGCAGGTAGTGGTTTTCGATTCAACTACAGGTATGCCTGTTCAGAAAATGACCTTTAAGGGACTTTCCGATAACTCCACCTGGGCCCGTGGACAGGCATGGGCAGTGTACGGATATGTTATGAGCTATGGAGAAACAAAAGACAGTCTCTTTCTCGATATTGCCTGCGGTCTGGCTGATTATTTTATCGAGAGCCTTCCTAAGGATAATATACCCTACTGGGATTTTAATGTTACTGAAAAGGCGCAAATGATAAAAGATGCCTCGGCAGCTGCAATTACCGCTTCGGCCCTTATGAATTTGTGTATGATTGTTCCTGACAGTGACCAACGGAATAGTTATTTTAATGCCGGTAAGGATATCCTGAAAAGTCTTTCTTCCTCTCAGTATAAATCGAAGGATAAAAACCAGGCATTTTTGAGTCATTCGGTGGGTAGTTTTCCCTGGGATTCTGAAGTTGATGCATCTATTATCTATACTGACTATTATTATCTGGAAGCTCTTATCAGATATCACAAGCTTGTAAATAATAATACTTTTTGAAAAACCTTCCTTATGTGTTTCCCGGAACTTAAGCTTAAACAACACTAAAATGACACCAATATGAAAATACCTGTCGCTCTATACCTAATTATCTTGTTGTCTTTTTTTAACTGCCGGGAAATAGTTGCACAGGAGGATTCCCGCTTACTCTTTTCAAAAGACGACATTCCCGAAATTCAAGCAAAACAAACCGGGGAACCTTTCTCTCATATGTTTGATGTATTGAAAAAAAAAGCTACAGGACCTATTCATAGTGAATATGAACACGTATATTATGCTATCAACAATTCTTTCCTTTATACGCTTACCGGAGAGAAGAAATATTCAGACTCTGTGCTTAATTCCGTGCTTTACCTTATTAATCTTGATGAGTGGGCCGATGATAATTTTCGTTCTCTCGGCAGAGCCATGTACGCCAAAGGTGTAGCTCTTGCCTATGATATGTGTAAAATAGCATGGCCTTTTGAAATTGATACATTGATCTCAGCAAAACTCATTGACATGGGTGCAAGTCTGAAGAGAAACGGGGGCAAGGGATGGCCTGACGGGCCTGGAAATAACTGGAGGGCTGTTCGCTTTAGCGGAATGGGTCTTTGCTATCTGGCAGCCGATTATCTCAATGATTCCTTAAGGGAGTCTGAAGTGAATTATGCCTTCAACCAGGTCGTGACCTATTTTAATGCCAATCTTTCTGAGGAAGAAAACAGTATGGGCTGGAATCCGGAAGGTATAGGTTATATTATTTATCCGGCCGAGTTCTGGGGCCTTTTCAATATCGCAATCGGAAATATGTACCCGGAAAAAAACTTCCTTAATGAAAACCCTGCGGTGAAGCATACCCTGTCAACCATTTACAGAGGAGCTATACTAATGGAACGCGATAAAGACAACAAAGGTTATCATCCGGATTTTTCTGATGACAATATGGCTCTGGGAGGATCAGGCGTTCACGGACTCGCTTTTAAAAATGCTGATGAAAAATACTTCCCCGCCTTCAAGTGGTTTTATAACAGGCTTTTTGGCCTACAGGGAGACAAAAGCTTTGATTCTGAAAGGGGAGGAGTTGTGTTTTCATATCTTTATTATCCCGGGGAAATCGAAGAGCAAATTCCCGAAAGCATATTCGGGCTGAATTATGCAGATCCTGTTTATGGCATGTTTATTTTCAGGGATGAATATAACGACTCCTCCGATATTATTGCCCAACACAGTGCTAAAGGAAGATCCCCGAGGCACTGTCACGGAGGCGCCGATGCAAATGGTTTCAGAATATGGGGACTCGGTGGATGCTGGACTACCGGTGCCGGAAGAATTGGTGGCAAAGGATCTCCCGGGCAGACAACGGTACTGAGATATGATCCGGAAGAACAGGTACCCAAAGACAATAGTAATGGTAAAGTAATCGATTATGAATTTTTCGCTGATGGTTCGGGATATTCTGTAATCGAAGGATCCAGTACTCTTTTACCTTACCATAGAAGGCTTTTTATTAATGATTATTCAGGATTAAGTGGTTCACCGGGAGTTTTTGTTATTTCCGACAGTACGGTGGAGGGTAAATACTGGAGACTAAATACCTTAAAGGTAAATTCCATAGAATTTTCTGATAGTTCTTTTCTGCTTGAATCTCCAAACGGAAGCAAAATGTTCGGAAAAATTTTCAAGGGAGACCCGGAAACACTCAGACAGGGTGAATTCAAAAGGGGTAGTGGATATACATGGAACGGCCAGTCATATGAAAATAATAAATGGCTTGATTTTCAGTCAGAAGACGGGGAATATCTTGTAGTACTGGCTTTGCTTGAAAAAGATTCCCCGGTTCCTGATATAAAATACCAGTTAAGAGGGGGTAAAGAGATAATTTTTGCGGGAGAAAGGGTGATTGAAATAGAAAATGGCGAAGCCGGATTCTTTGATAAGCAGGAATGGTCTGTCTTAATGAGGGATGAAAAATATTCCTCCGTTTCAAGCCATCTGAAGATTTTCCCGAATCCCGGGAATGAAAATGTAAGTTTTAACTTCTTTTCGGAAGATGAGAGTGTTTTATCGGCCGCCATTTATGATGAAAGAGGGGTATTGGTATATAAACTTTATGAAGGTAGAGTTAATCCGGGAAATACCAGTTTTGAGTGGATGACCGGAGGAAGGAAAGGTTTTTATTTTCTCCGGTATACACTGGGGCATATTAAGAGCGATCAGGCCGGCTTCATTGTAATGTAGTTTTGTTAAAATGTTATAGAAAAGTTTTACCAATAAGAAGAAATGTTTGTTTTTTTTATATCTTGACGTCCGGAATAAGTAAGCAGAACACAGTTTTTTTATGTTAAACACTTAAGTATGAAGATTCTATTTACTTTTCTGATCACTTTATCACTCAGTCTGAATACCCGGGGAAATGATTTTAACCAACTACTGAAGGACAATTCCGTGTATTGCATGGATATGGACCGTGACAATATTCTCTGGATTGGCACCGAGGAAGGACTGATTAAATATGATAGCAAACAATTCCGGTATTATTTCTACGACCCCCTTGATACTACTTCACTACTGGATAATTCCATCAGGTCAATTCTGATCGATTCCAAAAACAGGATCTGGCTGGGAACAAGAAATGGTCTGAATCTCTACAATCCGGAAAAAGATAATTTTCACAGATTCATTCCTTCAAATGAAGCTAATGAACTCAATGGGAGTTTTATTACCTCTATAAGCGAAGATCCTGATGGTTATATCTGGATAGGAACTGAAGCATGCGGGTTGAACAGACTGGACCCTGAGACATGGAAGTTCAATCATTTTAAGGCTAACAATACGCCTTCAAGCATAATAAGTGATAATATTGAGGATATCGAGCTTGATGACAATGGAGGTTTGTGGATTGCAACCAAAGAGGGAATAGACTTTCTTGATATCAATACGGGGGAAATATCACATTATTACCATAAAAAGAATGTTGCCAGCTCACTTCCTTCAAATGATATTGCAGTTTTAAAGGTCGATAAAAATGGCTTTGTCTGGTCGGGAAGCCGGGATGGTTTTTTATGCTATCTGGATAAAAATGAAGGTTTACATTATATAAAAAATGACTTTTCTGTAACCGCTCTCAGTCGATCCGGTGATACAATCATCATTGGTACCAATAAAGGAGGTATTCGCAGAATAAATTCCGAATCCCTGTCTGAAGTGAATATGGGAGATTTTATTGTTGATGATCCAGATGGTCTTGGTGCTGTCCGTTGCCTGTATACAGATAAGTGGGATAATTTATGGGTAGGTTCAGAGAACGGTCTGTTTGTTGACTATTCCATCAGACGGAAATTCCATGGGGTAAAAGGAAATACCGCTCAACTCCCTCTTTCATCAGTAAGGACTCTTCTGGTTGATCATCTTGAAAGACTCTGGGTGGTCAATGAGTCGGAGATATTAATAAAGCAGGATGATGAATTTATAGATTTTAGATCTCTTATTAAATCTGGTGATAAATCTGAACTTAAACGGATATATTCTATTTTCCAGGATTCTGAAAAATACATCTGGATTGGAAGTTTTGATAAGGGATTATTTAGATTCAATCCATCAACCGGTTATCTGAAACATTATAAACACGACCCGGAAGATCCGAAAAGTTTGCCGGACAATTGTATCTGGACCATAACAGAGGATTATAACAGTAACTTGTGGATTGGTAGTTGGGGAGGAGGTTTGATTCATTATAACCGGGAAAAGGATAATTTTTCAAATTATCGGGTAAGTAAATCAAACTCAAATTCCTTATCTAATAATAAATTAATATCCCTGGAAACCGATTCGGAAGGAATTATCTGGATAGGTACTGACGGGGGGGGATTGAACCGTTTTAATCCACTGGTTGACAGATTTGAATCTTTTACTCCACGACCCAATGATCTAAATTCGATTACGGACCGAAGCATTTTATGTATTTATGAAGATAGCAATAAACAGCTTTGGATTGGAACCGATGGAGGCGGACTCCTGCGTATGGACAGAAAAAATAATACTTTCAAGGTCTATAACCATAATCACGGACTTAGCAACTCTTCCGTAAAAAGCATAATTGAAGATCCGGAAGGGAAGTTATGGCTGGCAACTAACGGGGGAGGCATTTTTATGTTTCAACCTTCTGAGGAAATCTTTATTCAGTTTACCAGTGCTGACGGATTGAGTAGTAACCGGTTTTTCAATGGAGCTGTTAGCAGTGACAGCAATGGAAATTTCTATTTCGGTGGTGTTTCCGGCTATACAAGTTTCCATCCTCTGAGTATAGAGACAGATAATTTGAATCCCAAAGTTATTATTAAGAGTATTAACATAAATAATAAAGACCAGACTTACTCAGAGGATTTTAATTTCGCTACTACAAATTGGGAGAAAATAATTAACCTGAAACCTTCTCATAAGATCATTAGTGTTGATTTTGCGGCTGTTGAATATTCTCCTTCAAAACGGAACCGGTACCGTTATCGTTTAACCGATCTTAATGAGCAGTGGATAGATCTGGGTGAAAAATCCTCCGTTAGCTTCATGAATCTTCCCCATGGCGATTATAAACTTGAAATACAATGTTCTAATACAGACGGTATCTGGAGTTCCGAAAGCGAAGTTCTGAAACTAAATATCCTACCTCCTTTTTATAGAACTCCATGGTTTATATTAGGATTGCTATTTGCAATTGCTCTGATATTTTACTTTTGGAACGTGTTGAAATTGAAGGAGTTGAGAGATAGGGGTAAGCTACTTTCGGCAATGGTTGATGAAAGAACCAGGGAAGTAAGCTTGCAGGCAAAAAAGCTGAGTCTTCAGAACGCCGAACTGGAAAAACAAAAAGCGGAGCTGGCACTTAAAAATGACAAAATCATAAAGAGTCGGGAACGATTAAGGCAAATGACCAGGAAGGTTCATGAATCTGATGAAATGAAGCTCAGGTTTTTTACGAATATATCTCATGAATTCCGGACTCCGGTCACTCTGATTCTTGCTCCGCTAGAAAACCTGATCAATCAATTTAAATATGATGACCAGGCTCTCGATCATCTGCTTACTATGAGGAGAAATGCCGGGAGACTACTAAGACTTATCGGTCAGGTAATGGAATTCCGTAAACTGGATACTGGAAAATTAAGATTAAGGGCAGCAAAGGAGGATCTATCCCTTTTTACCAGGAATATTACAGACTCATTCAAAGAATATGTGCGGGAGAAACAAATAGCCATTAATTTTGTCTCCCGGCCCAAAAGTATACATTTATATTTCGACCCGGATAAACTGGAAAAAATACTGTATAATCTTCTTTCAAATGCCATAAGGTTTACACCCAAGGGAGGTAAAGTCGAACTTCTGCTTGAAGAAATAGATTCAGATTTAACTGATGATGGATCTGAGAGTAAGCCTGGAAAAGTTGTCAGGATCACCGTTTCTGATAACGGAAAAGGAATCCCTGCCCATGAGCAGGAAAATATTTTCGAGCGGTTTTACCAGGTGGAAAATCCTGTGTATGCTGCAAATAGCGGAGGATCTGGAATCGGCCTCGCATTGACCAAAGATCTGGTTAAGCTGCATAAAGGAGAGATTGCAGTGGAAAGTAAGGAAGGAGAGGGTACGAAGTTTATTATTACCCTGCCTGCAGGCCGGTCTCATTTGAGTGATAATGAAATTATTGAAAAGTTAAAACCGACAAAATTAGGGAATGAACATTTACACTATACACTATTGCTTGATTCCGACAATCGTAAAATGTCAGATCCTCCGCTGGAAGAAAATGAGAGAGCAGAAAAGTTACGTTTATTGATTGTTGAAGATAATCTCGATCTACGTAGATACCTTGCAAGGTATTTTTCCAAAAACTTTTCCATACTTGAGGCAGGAAATGGTAAAGAAGCCTATGATCTGTGCAGGAGAAAATTCCCGGACATCATGATCAGCGATATTATTATGCCTGAAATGGATGGCCTGGAATTATGTAATGCTGTTAAAAATGATCCGGAGACCTGTCACATTCCTGTTATTCTGCTCACAGCGAAGGATAGTGATGAAGATCATATTGCAGGACTGGAAAAAGAGGCAGATGCATACATTACCAAACCTTTAAGCCCTGTAACATTATCCGTTACAGTAGAAAATCTTTTAAGAAACAGAAAAAAGCTTCAGAATAAATACCGGCGCGACATTCTTCTTGAACCCGAAAATATAGAACTCGAGTCAAATGATGAGATCCTGTTAAAGAAAGCAATGGATGTAGTTGAGGAAAATATTTCCAATTCCGAATTCAATGTAAACTTAATGAGTCGTGAAATTGGAGTTAGCCGGGCCGCTCTTTACCGGAAGCTGAAAGCGCTTACCAATCAGTCTGTAAATGTTTTTGTGAGAGATATACGATTAAAGAGAGCTGCCCAGATACTTCTTCAGGATAAGGTTACCATTTCTGAAGTGGCATATATGGTAGGGTATAATGATGTGCAATACTTTCGTAAATGTTTTACCCGCTTTTATAAAATAACACCGTCACAATACATTGATAAAAATAAACAAGAAAAGAAATGATTTTTTTCATACCGGAATTACCAATATCACTCCGGTATGAGACATTAATACTTAAAGTATACACAATGAATTGTTTTTTTTAATTAATACGAGGCTTTTTTTATAAAAAGAGGAAAAATTGTGAATCCTTGCTAAATAGCAAGTTACGACGGCTTATAACTAATTTTCGCATATGATGAATGGATTTTACCCGTATAATGAGACACTTTTACACCCTTTGCATCCTGTTAAGTCGTATTTTTATGTAACTAATTTTTTACGCCCAGCTATAATTATGAAACGAAAACTATTTTTTACTCTTCTCCTGATGTTAAGTTTTTTATACGGAACTGAACTACTTGCACAGGAGAGCGCTGAAATTGACACTTCCGTCAATGAAAAACTTCCGTTCCTGAATCTTCATTCCGGTTCTGTTTCTACCCTGGATAATGCCGGTTTTAATACCGGTACAAGGATGAATTTTGCATCCACCCTTGAGGGGGTCGTACCCGGGCTGGATATTTCTCCGGTTGGAAATGTTCCCGGAGCATATACCAGGATGCTGATAAGAGGAATTGGTTCGGTAAATGGCGGAAATGATCCTCTGATAATACTTGATGGAGTACCTTTTGAAAACGCCTCACTCGATGCAGGAGGTTACAGATTTTCAGGCCTCGCTGAGCTGGATCCTGATGATATCGAATCCATACATATATTGAAGGATGCCGCTGCTACAGCCATTTATGGTTCCCGTGCAGCAAACGGTGTAATCCAGATTATAACCAAAGACGGAAAAGCTGGTAAAAAACAGATCGACTTTTCCTATCGGTACGGGATTTCCTCCACACCTAAAAAACTCGATCTTCTTTCATCAGAGCAATATATATCTACCCTTAATCAGGCTTACAGGAACTCATATCCCGACTCTTCCCATGCAGCCCCTGTAAACATGCATACTTATGATGGCTTTTATGCTGAAGAATATGTTGAACAGGTGCCTGATGGTGAGGATATTATTCATCAACCCAATCTCAGTAATACTAACTGGTATGAAAATATGCACGATCAGGCAGTTTTCCAGGAAGTAAATATTGGCTGGTCTGGTGGAGATAAAAAAACACAATATTATATAGGTGCAGGATACCGGGGAGATGAAAGTTTTCTTTATAACGGGAAATATCAACGGGCAAATGCAAGGGTGAATCTCTTGCATAAAGTCGGGGAAAGACTGAGTCTGGGTCTGAAAATGTACCTGGTTTCAAATAAGCGTGATGTAAATTCAAAAGAGTGGTTTGAAACTGCACATACAACAGCTTTACCTGTTTACCCTGTTAAATCACCAACCAATCCGGACATGTACTGGTATGACCAGGAACGGCCGGTTAACATTGAAGCACTTAATGACCATAGCTGGATTAAAAATGGTGGATTCAGAACTTTTAATACGGCCTTTCTTGAATATAAATTAATGAAGGGACTTAGTTTTCATTCTCTATGGGGCTGGGATTTCCAGCATTACCTGAATGAAGATTACAAACATCCCTATGTAGCACCGGCGGAAAATGGTCTACTCATTATCAGCAGGTATGACAGATCCAATTGGAGTAGCAATAATTATTTGAAATTTGATAATCAATACGGTGATCATCATCTTAATCTAACTACCGGCGTTTCCTTTGAGAACTATTCCTGGAATGGTAATATGATCCATAATCCAGGGATGACACTGGTTTTCGTCCATTCGAACGGAGAATCCAATCAAACCCGGCTGGTAGGTGTTTACAGAGACAATTATAGGTTCTATTCCTTATATGCAAAGGCAGATTATGGGTTTCAAAATAAATACTTTGCGAGACTAAGCATGAGATCCGATATCTCCAGTAAATTTGGTAAGGATAACAGGACAGGGTATTTTCCGGCTGCCTCACTTGCCTGGGATATTTCTGCTGAAGATTTTGCTTCAGGAGCCGCATTCCTCAATGAGGCCAGGTTGAGAGTGGGTTATGGCATCGTTGGTAATGCACAAATAGGCAATTTCAATCATTTAAGTTCTCTTACACAGGGCTTTTACGACAGCCCCTATGTTTCAACCAACGGATACTATTTATATGGAGAATATCCCGCTGTTATACCGGTTAATATGGCAAACCCGAATCTAGGTCCTGAAAAATCCACCCAGATAAATGCGGGATTAGATTTTTCCGTTCTTAATAATCGTTTATCGGGTAGCCTGAATTTTTATCAATACAAAAATTCTGACCAGTTGAATTATACTCCCATTAGCATTTTGTATGGGTATGAAAATACAAACCGCTGGGAGAATAACGGAGAACTTTCCCTGACAGGGTTTGAAGCTCTTGTTACACCTGTCATTATTAATAATGAAAATGGCTTAAAATGGGCAATTGATTTATCCGTTTCTTCGGTAAAAACGATATTGGAAGCATTACCGGAAAACCTCGATCACCTTGAAGGTCATTTCAACAGGGCTTATGAAGGAGAAATAATTGCTGGTTATTATTTACCCGAATGGGCAGGTGTTGATCCTGAGACGGGTCATGAGCTGATAAGGGATCCCGAAACAGGTGACGCCATAGATGCAGAATTACTTAGTGATGCGGAATTTTCCGGTTATTCAACATATTTTTCAGATAAAACTCCTTTTCCTAAATATTACGGCGGTATTAATAACAGGTTATCCTTTAAGGGAATTGATCTGTCATTCCTTTTCAGTTTCAGAAGCGGACATACCCTGCTGGATCTTGGAGAACAATCATTGAGCTATGTGAATTCATCGATGACGGGGAGTGCCGAACTTGCAAATGGATGGACTGCTTCCACACCGACCGATACACCGCTACTCTATGATACGGAGATGTCGCACAGGGTTACATCACGGTTTATGCATGATGCTTCTTATGTGAGATTACAACGTCTGAACATTGGATATACCTTACCTTCTGCTATTTCCAACAGGCTTCTCATGCAGAAAACGAAGATATACATATCGGGTCAGAATCTGCTCACTTTTAGTTCGTTTCCGGGATACGACCCTAATGGACTTTACAGTGCCTATAGCAGCATGGCAAATATGGATGCCGGTTTGCTCATGTTTGATCCGCCTCAGCCCAGAACAATACTGATAGGCATAGATTTCACTTTTTAAATGATCTGAAAAAATGATGAAAATGAAAAAATATATATTTCTGTTAGGTGTTGCTTTTATGACACTTACATTCACTTCCTGTGAAGAGTGGATTGATGAAACGGAAACTGAACCACTCATTACAACCGAAGGTTTTTTCGCATCGGTTATCGATCTGGAACGGTTGTTAAACGGGTCTTATGCTGCCCTTCTGGGTTTCCAGGGAGAAGGGCTGGCTTCCGCTCCCTTTTTAGTTTCAGCCCTGAACGGCGATCTGGTTGCTCCCTACCCCTATAAAGAATCTGAAATATCACCGGTGCTCATGGCGATCTATGAAAGACAGAATGCACTGACAGGAGAAGGATCACCAGGCTGGGATATGATAAAATATGGATCCAGGGCAATAAATAATGCCAATATGGTAATTGATGCCCTTGAAAACGGAAGTCTTGAAAATGATCCGGACTATCTTTATAATCAGGAAAGAATGCGGGGTGAAGCTTATCTTTTAAGAGCATTGGCGAATTTTCAAATAACCAAAATGGTGGCCAAGCAATATAATACCGCCACATCTTCTTCTGACCCCGCCGGCTATTATCCCCTTAAACCTGTATATGACAAGGCAGATTATCCTGAGGAAAGAGTTACGGTTGAAGAGGCCTACAGGCTAATGTTAGAAGATTCAGAAAAAGCGAGAGAATTACTTCCTGAACGTTGGGATCTTGCTTACAAGCAATTTGGCGAAACTTTTGTTTATGAGTCGTTATACTACTGGAATGTCAGAAGATTTAATGCAGATGTTGCCAGAGCCCTTATGGCTGAACTTTACTTTCAGATGAACGATTTTCCCAATGCCAAAACAGTATGCGATGACTTACTGGGAGATACCCCGGGAGAATCAACCAGGTATCCTCTTTCTGGTATGGCAGATCTTTCCAGTGATGTTTATGGCTCAAAAAGGCAGAATCCTTATGGTCCTTATATTGTTGATATCGACACTATAGGCGATGATAGACCTTATGAACCTTCTGCAGAAATTATCTGTGATTTCTATGGTAGCTCAAAAAGTGTTTATGCGCCAAACCTTGATGGAAATGCCTGGGGATATTATATGACCCCTCCCCCCGATCAGGAGCAGGGCAGAAGTAAACTGGGTGAACAAGGACTGGGATGGTTCGTAATGAGTGAGAGATTTTTGACTTACCTTGATTGGGATTATTCCGATGCACGTTCTTTTTTCTTTGTGGATGAAATAGAAGATGATGATTATAATTACTGGTACTGGCCCGTGAAATTTGCTTTAAAAAATCTTAACGTGCTCTGGTACCGTTCAGCGGAATTTTTCCTGATGAGAGCGGAGTGTAATGCCAGGATGGGAAATGATGAAGATGCCAAACTGGATCTGAACTATGTGAGAAACAGAGCTGATCTTCAGGATTACGATGATGATCCTTACGTCTTTGATAATCTTGTAGAAGAAATAATACGTGAAAGAGCAAGAGAATTATATGTTGAGAATAACCGGTACTGGGATCTGCTAAGACTCGGAGCTCTTACAGGCAGCGACCTTCCCGCAGGTGAGAGAGCATCGTCCACTGCCTGGGATTCTCCTGATCTGTTATTCCCTTTACCTGAACTTTATTAATAAAATGAAAAAAAAATGCACGGAAGTAAATGCTTTAGCCAGGAACACAGCTTTAATATGCAGTTTCCTCATTCATTCCTGCAAACAATAAATATTCAACAAATGAAAAGAAAACTACTGCTATTTACGGTCTTTTTATTATGCTTCGCAGTTTCGCTTATGGCTCAGAAAAGGGAAGTAACAGGTACCGTAATTGACAAAGACGGAACTCCGTTAATGGGTGTTACCGTTATCGAAACAGGTACAACTAATGGAACCATAACCGATACCCGGGGAAACTTCACCATTAGTATCGATCCGGAAAGCAAACTTACTTTCAGGTTTGTAGGGCTCGCCACCAGAACGGTTGAGGTCACTTCCGATGATATGATCGTCGAAATGAAGGAAGATTTCCTCAATCTCGATGAAGTACAAGTGGTAGCATATGGTACAAAAACCAAACGTGAAATTTCAGGATCTATATCAAGCATAGATAGTGAGGTAATCGAGGGGAATATAAACACATCTGTAATTTCCGGACTTACAGGCCGGAGCGCTGGTCTTGATATTTCCAATTCGGCCGATGGTCGAAATGCTTCAATAAGAGTAAGGGGTGTATCTTCTTTAAAATCAGATTCGGACCCGCTCGTAGTCGTTGATGGGATGCCAACTGGTCAGGGACTGAATGAAATTAATCCTCAGGATATTAGTTCAATTGATGTATTAAAAGATGCCGCAGCTTCCATACTCTATGGATCACGGGCTGCCAATGGGGTAATACTGATAACCACTAAACAGGGTGAGACAGGGAAAACCAAAGTCAATGTGAGTTATCAGCATGGTTTTCTTTTACCTTCTGTTACCGATATACCCACAATGAATGCAGAACAATGGAGATCTGTGTATACAACTGCCGCAACGAACCGTTATGGAGAAGCTGCCCGTTTTGACAACCCTTCCGATGGTGTCGACGGCTTTTATTCATGGGATCAGTATGATCCTGACACAGGAGAACTGCTTCATGAAGCTTCAAACTATGATACCGATTGGCTGGAAATGGTGATGAAAGATAATGGTAGTTTTGATCGTTTTACTCTAAGCGCCTCCGGTGGTTCTGAAAAGACTACTTTTTATGCCTCCGCATTGTACAGAAAAGATGATGGTTACCTCCAGGCTACTGATGAGCAAAGGATTAACTTCCGGTTAAATGTCAGACATAATTTTAACAAATGGTTGCGGGCAGGAATCAATCTGTCCGGAAACTATCGTGAACCCGATGCCTTCAGTGGAATGGGAGGATATAAAACTGCACAAACAAGTGCTTTACCGATCTATCCCCTTATGTCACCTTCAAATCCCGATCGTTACTGGTATGAATCCCAGCTTGCACCAAATTTTGTTGCAGAGCATAACTATTCTGCCAGCTTCAAAAAAAATCTCGGTTTCCTTAATTCTGTATTTTTGGAACTTGAACCCCTGGAAAACCTGATCATTCGTTCAGAGTGGCAAAGCGATTATTCCGTGAATGAGTCCCAGAACTGGAGTCATCCCTATATAAATCCTCCGGGTACCGGCGCGGGTGGAGGATTTGGCATGACCACCGTAAATAAGAATGAAGGCCATACATGGAATACCAATAATACTGCTGAATACAATACCTCCGTGGGAGATCATAAACTGGGGCTTCTTATTGGGGGGAATGTTCTGAGTGGTTATGGAGGAAGCAGTACCGCTTTTCAGGAACAAATACCCAATACTACCTTTAAATTTAGTAACGGACAGTACGATCGCCTTGAGCGTGTGGCTTCCGGTTGGGGAAGCAGAAGATTCGTTTCAGGACTTTCAAGATTAAATTATTCCTTTAAAGACAGGTATTTCCTTGAGGGATCCTACAGGAAAGACGGATCATCTAAATTCGGAAGCGATATGCGCTGGGGCGATTTTGCCGGTATCTCAGGAAGCTGGATTTTTAGTGACGAAGCTTTTTTTGAGAATATCTTGCCTTTCCTCTATTTCGGCCGTTTCAGGGCAAGCTGGGGAGAAGTTGGAAATGCCCAAACCGGTGGTGATTTTGAGTATCTGGGAACTTCTCTTACCTGGTTTAATTATGGGGGCTATCGCGGAGAGGGCTTTGAAAATATTGGAAATTCTTCGCTCCAATGGGAAACAACCAAACAAACGGATATAGGCATGGATGTTGCCCTTTTCAGGGGTCGAATTTCACTTAATATAGATTATTACCATAAATTATCGGAAGACCTCTTATTATCTTACCGTATAGGTCAGTTTCATGGCTACTGGAGTTCCAGTATTACTCAGAATGTAGGTTCTCTACAGTTTAAAGGCTGGGAGTATACCCTCCGAACGATCAATTTTGAAAGTTCGAGGGACGGATTTCGCTGGATAACGGATATTAACCTGACAACTCAACAGTCAGAAGTTCTGAAACTATCAAATAATGCACATAATCTCGTTGATCAGGCAAATATTGCTGTTGTGGGGCAACCTCTTGGATCATACTACCTTGCCCAGTGGGCTGGAGTTCACCCGGTTACCGGCCATGAATTGATTTACGATGTTGATCCTGTAAATTTTCTCCTTAACCCTGCCGCTACATACCTGAAAGATCTAACCGGCGGAGTGATGGACGCACATACTATGCTCGATGGAGAATATCTGAATAACAGGGTGATTGATCCCGATAAATCTCCCTATCCTGATTTTTATGGAGGATTCACAAATACATTTATGTATAAAGGAATCGAATTATCGGTTCACCTGGCATATCAGTTCGGAAATTGGTATTACGATAATATGGAACAAAGTAAAAGCTATATCTCTGCTACTTCAAATGGTTCACCAGAATTACTCAATGGATGGACCCGGGAAAATCCGACAAATATTCCTCTGATACTGGATTCTCCTATGGGAGGAAGATTTAATTCAAGGTTTTTGTATGATGCCTCTTATGTCAGATTGCGGGATGTATCGCTGGGATATTATTTACCTGAAAATATTCTTTCAGGATTAAAAATTGAAAAGTTCAGAATTTTTGCAAAAGCACAGAACACTTATCTGTGGACACGCTGGCCGGGAATTGAACCTGAAGCAACTTTTGAACCAGATGACAATATTAGTCCCGGAATCAGAGGCTTCGTTAAGCCTATGGCCATGACATATGTTTTGGGAATTGAAATTGGTTTTTAAAAAAGATAACAATCATAATAATATGGACAGATTTTTTAAAATTTCGGTATTCGTTTTAATGATGGTATTTATTTTCCCATCATGTGAAAAAGCATTTAATGATTTTTTGGATGAACCCCGTATTGAAGGGAAAACATCAACCGAAGATTACTGGGCGGCAGTAGCAGAAATGGATAAACTCATGAACGGAGGTTATGCGGTTGGTCTCGGTTTTGCAGGCAATGGCCTGGGTGCGAGCGTGTTTATGGTCGCAGCGCTTCCGGGTGATTTTGTTGCTCCTTATGAGCCCAATTATTCCCAGCTCGCCCTTACTGATCATTACCAGCGAAAAAATAATATTACAAACTGGGCTAGCCATACCAGGGTACTGCAGTATGCAAGTAACTCGGAGAATATCGCAAACGCAATAATAGAACATCTTGAATCCGGAGACTATGATTCTGATCCTGATTTTAAGGTATTGGGCAAGATATTACTCGGTGAAGCCTATGCTATGCGTGCATTAATTAACCTGGAATATACAAGGTACTTCGGTAAACAATATCATTCCAGTACGCTAAATACAAAAGCCTGGCTATATCGCAGAGCTTTCATTCAATCTGTGCAGGATGGCTATAAAAGCCGGGAAACCGTCGGAGATTCCTATCGTTTTCTTTTAGAAGATGTTGACAGGGCTATCGAACTTCTTCCCGTGGAATATGATCCCGAAATCCATCCTCAGACTTATGGAAGCAATCGCTTCCATAAAGATTTCGCCAGAGCCCTTAAAGCGGAAATACTCTTCCAGATGAATGATTTTGAAAATTGTCTGGAAGTGGTAAATGATCTGCTTGGAGGCACTGCCGGAAATCCGGCAAAATATCCCCTGGAGCAGCATGATCCGGAAACCCCGGAATCCGGCTATCCCTGGGATGTATATTATCGTTATGTAAATGAAAGCTATGGGCCTTCAAAACAGCAGGAAGTTATTTTCTCCTTCGCCTCCGATGCCGGAACCAGTCCTGTAAGAGCTGATAAAAACTGGGCCTGGGCCATGTTCCTGCCACCTAAAACAGATGAGGGTCAATCAAGAGCCGATTTTGAAAACCCAGGAAAAAGGGGGAGTTATCGGATGAGTCAGCATTTTATTGATTATGTCGATTTCGATGAGGTGAATGATCTGAGATTCCAGGAACTTATCGATGTGATTGTATCATCCGATGACAATAATACTTACTGGTGGCCAATTAAATACCATATGGTGAGTAATTCACCTAACGGACCTAATATTTTATGGTTTCGTTCCGGAGTATTTTTGCTAATGCGTGCAGAATGCAATGCAAGACTGGGTAACACTGCCGATGCCATTGCAGATCTCAATGCTGTGCGGAACCGTGCAGGACTTACCGATTACAGTGGGTCATCGGATGATAGCGGAGATCTTGTTCAGGATATCATAAAAGAGAGAGCCAGGGAAATGTTCCTGGAGAGATATCGCATCTGGGAACTCTTAAGACTTGGTGCTGTCGACGGCACCTTAATTGGCCAGGGCGACAGGCTAATTGTTCCTGCTTCTAATCCCGGTTTTGATGCACTGCATACCGGACCAGGCATGATACCTTGGGACAGTGATATATGGCCATATGCTATTCCTACCAATGAATCTATTTATAATCCGGAAATACTAAACTAAATTTTGTTCTGAAATGAATACGAAAACAAAAAATATTTTTCTTTTCCTGGCGGCTCTTTTAATAATTGCAGCCTGTGATGAGGAATATCAGCAACCTTATAATACCAGAATTGAACCGTCAGAATCCGGTCTGGAAGGGAGATGGGAAGGTGTAGAGTTAACCAAGGATTTTGCCAAGCAGCTTCTGGATTCATTGGGCAATACAGTTACTGATGAAAAAAACAGAACTGTATGGTACGATACTTCGGTTACCCTTACACAGGATAAATGGAATGAATATATCGAATTTCAAATCCTGCAGGAGACTGATACTTTTACGATAAGTAATAACCTTGACAGTCTGAATTCCGGAATCGAAACCCAGGTTCTGAATATGCCATTGAGCACAGGTCACTGGGCAATAACCAGGACCTTAGACCCGGAGAATGAAAGCAACGATGTTTCATCGCTGACTTTTTATGATCCGAAGGACCCTCATAATTCTCTCTCATCTATAATGTGGACTATAATGGAACAAAGCCCGGACGAAATTACTTTTCAGTACTCTTTCGGTAGCGCTTCCTATGACACATTGTTTACGAAAACTTTTCAGAAACTTTAATTATTAAATTTGTTAATTTAAAACCATGCTTATGAAAAACAGAATTTTACAGAAAACCAAAAAGATTATTGGGTTAACAGCCGCATTATTACTGGCTGTAACTTTATCTTTCGGACAGTACACCTCTACGAGAATTGCAGGAGGTGCCAGCGTCCCCCTGGGTTTGCCTGCTACTTCAGCAGCTGCTTATAATATCGGATCTCCCGGACCCATAGCGGTAGCTCCTAATGGAGATATGGCCTGGTCTGATTATTACGGAGGTAATGGTTTGATATTCTGGGACGAAGATACAGATATGATATCACAACTTGTGGCGCAGGGTTCTTCAAACTCCGGTTTCGGAGGACAGGCCAGCGATGCTACTCTTGGAAACAGGATAATGGGTGTAGCCTTCGATAGTGATAATAACGTATACTTTTCTGTAGACCACCAGGTACTTATGGTTGATATGTCTACAGGCGTTATCGACCTTGTAGCCGGCTCAGGAAATACCGGAACTCCGGATTTTTCACTTCCTGCTCTGGAAATCGATCTTCCTGGCGCAGCAGGTATTGCCTGGAACGATGATGACTCAAAACTATATATTAATATTCTTGGGCGTCATATGGTTGGTGAAATGGATGCAGCCACTGGCGAAATTAAGCGGATAGTGGGTACCGGTGTAAGGGGTGATGACGGAACTACCGGCCTTGGTATTGAGAAAGATACCCGCGAACCCTTTGGTCTGGACTATATAAAAGATGCCGACGGTAATGAGTTCCTTTACATTGCCACACAGCAAAAAAGAGTTCACAAATATAACATTCAGACAGGAATCCGGTCACTTCTTGCCGGTAATGGTGGATGGGGATATTCTGGTGATGGTGGACTGGCTGTAGATGCCCAGTTGAAACAGCCTCATGATATTACTGCTACCAATACTGCAGTTTATTTTGGTGAACATCAGGCTAATGTAGTCAGGAAAGTGGATCTCAGAACTGGTATTATAGACAAATTTGCCGGAACAAACGAATGGGGAGATGAACTGGCAGGAAATGATGGACCTGCAGATGAGGCAATTTTATTACGTCCTGTTGGCACTGATTTCGACGGTAACGGAGACCTGATTATTGCAGAAAGAACCGCAGGACTGATCCGTAAAGTTGACATGACAACCAACATTATATCGGTTCTTACCGGTGATGCCACTGTCCCACCACTTCCGAGTGTAAGCGATGATCCTCCGCCTCAGGGTACTGATCTTAGTGTTGATGCCCGTGCTGTGGTATCATGGGGGGATGAGGTGTATTTCTTCGATAATATTTCTAAAACCATAGTTAAAGTCGCTACCGACGGTTCTGCAAGTATATATGCAGGAGTTGAAGGTGAAAGCGATTTCAATGGAGGAGGAGCTATCGATACAGCTCATTTCGGAGAATTCACTAGTATGATCCTTGATAGTAATGGAGATATTTTCGCCTCCGACATTGCACATAATGTTATCTATAAAATTGACGTAAGCGAAGGAGTTGTTTCTGTGGTTGCCGGAATCGGTGGTTTATCCGGATATGATGAAACCCAGGAAGGAGGCCCGGCAACCGAAGCATTATTGAAGGGTCCTTCAGGTGTTGCCTTTAATGCTGCTGAGACTAAACTTTATATAAACGACAGGGCTAATTTTTTGATCCGTGTTGTAGATATGACAACAGGAAATATTGACCTGTATTCCGGAAGCGGCAACAAAGGTGAAGTTACCGAATCAACCGCGTTGCTCGATGCTAAATACCAGGATAACAGGGGTATAACTGTTGATGATGATGGGAATGTTTATGTAGTCAGCCGAAGATTTAAAAAGGTTTTTAAACTGGACGGCACAAATGTCGACGTCTTTGCCACGGGTTTTGATCTTCCATGGGATATTTTATTTGCCGATGGTTTACTCTGGGTCAGTGACAATGGTGTTATCAGAACAATAGATCCTGCAACTGCAGAAGTTTCCATTGTGAATAACGATGTTCCCGGATCCTGGTCATTATGGCCTGCAACCGGTAAAATTCATGTAGCCGCCACGGGTAATGGTCTTTATACTATTGAAGTCGATCCGGCAAGCACTCTCGCAACTATTCAGGGGTATGCTGATGCTAATGATGCAAGTGCTCTGACAATTGATATGCTGGATGAATTCGGAGCTGCTACTATTGACCTGAATCTTGATGCATACCAAGCTGCTGTGGCCGATTCAACCGCTGCTACTCTACCGAATATTTCTTCAGTTCAGATGCTGGTAAGCGACGTTAATGAACAGGAGAGTGATATAGTAATAGCTGCTGTTGATGGTATGGCTGTTGATAACGATGCTTCTGCCCTTACCTTAGATCAACTTACGATTGCAAATGTGTCGAATGTTGTAGATGCTAATCTTTCAACTTATCAGACGATGATCGCAGACTCAACCGATGTGGCAGACAAAGCTGCATTACAGGCGATAATTGATGGTGGAAATGTGAATGTAGCATTGTCTGAAATCAATGCAATGGCAACGGGTGATGATGCATCTGCTCTTACAAACACCCTCATACTGAAAGCCGGTGCTGATCCTGCTAATCTGATGCAACATATGACCTACGATTATCTTTCGGATTATAAGGCTGCAATTGAAGCTGCCACTGGTGTAGCAACTGTTGATGAACTCAATACCATTCTCACTGACGTTAACACTGAAGCAGAGACCCTGAAAACTTCACTCTCCCTTGGCGAGATTGATGCCATGGCCACAGCTAATGATGCATCAGGACTTACATTTGAGATGATCTACCTGGCAGGAGCCGATATCGATGCAGTCAACCATGACTACCTTGCTTACTATAAAGCTGGTGTTGCCGATGCTGCTGATGTTGCTGATGTTGCTGCTCTGGATGCTATCATTGCGGCTGCGAATGAGGCCGGTGATGTTGCAGAAGCTGCTTTAGCCATAGCTGCAATCAATAATATGGCTGTTAGTAATGATGCAAGTGAACTAAGTACTGCACTGCTTGAAGCCGCAGGAACTGAAGGTCTTAGCGTGACTATGGATCATTTTGAGGCTTATCGCACTGGAATCGAAGCGGAAGATGGTATTGCTGATCTGGCAGCATTGCAGGTCGTTATTGATGCTGCAAATATTCAGGTAGCTATCGAAAAGATCGTAGGTTATGCTGACGCAGGTGATGCTGGTGAATTGACCAATGATCTGCTGGTTGCAGCTGGTGTCGATCCCGCTTCCATTGTACCTACAAACCTTGAGGAGTACAAAGCTGCTGTTGCTAATTCTACAGGTACTGATGTGGATGATGCTGCTGAACTTCAGACACTGATTGAAGATGTTAATGAACAGGTTACTACTGATGCTGTAGCTGCTATCCAACAAATGGCGACTGATGGTGATGCTGAGGGACTGACTGCAGATCTACTCACTGCAGCCGGTATGGATTTCGATCCGGGATATCTTGATGCATACATTGTTGCGGTTGCTAATGCAGGTTCTCTTGCCGATGCAGCAGCAATCCAGGATCTCCTGAATGAAACCACTACATGTGAGACAGTCAGAGAAATGCCAGGAACAAATGATGCAATGGATCTTACTACAGAAATGCTGAATTCACTCGGTGTGGATAATGTGTTCGATGCTAATCTTGAAGATTATCAATTGGCTGTTTTTGATGCAGATACAGTTGAGAATTGTGGTGCTTCACTTCAGACAATAGTCGATGAAACCAATTTTAGTGTTATCCAGAACATGGCCGTTGATGGTGATGCAGCCGATCTTACTGAAGAAATGCTGCTTGCAGTTGGCGCTACTGATGTCCGTACAGCAAAAATGGATGATTATAAAACCGCGATTGAGGATGAATCAGACATTGCTGATCTTGCTGCACTTCAGGCGATAATTGATGCCGTGAATGTTGTAAGCGTTGAAACTTTCGGTAAAGATGCTATAAGCATTTATCCGAATCCTTCCAATGGTGAGTTTACTATCCGCGTTGCTACAGGTAAAGCAAACATGAAGATAGTTGATATCACAGGAAGAGTTGTAATGGAAAGAGAACTTATTCATTCCATGAATTCTATTGACCTGAGTCACGAATCCAAAGGTGTTTACTTTATTCAACTTGAGAATGAAGGTAAACTTATCAATACGAAGATGGTACTCAGATAATTTTTGATTGAAATTTACTTAAACCACATGGCTTTTATGCCATGTGGTTTTTGTCTTTTCTTAACATTATGGCTCGAACCAGAATCATAATACTTATTTTTTTATTGGGGAGTCCTTCTCTTTCAGTAGTTCATGCCCAATATGGACCCGGAGGCATTGGTTATGAAGATGCTTCTGAGGTAGGTCAACCCGAGCTGGTACTGTGGTTAAAGGCAGATCAGCTTTTTTTGTCTGATGGGGCTGAAGTTGATTTATGGGAAGATCAAAGTGGCAACGACCATCATGCTTTGAGCGGAGGAGAGGCTGGCCCTCTATTCACTAGTTCCGGTATTAATGATATGCCGGCAATTATATTTAACGGGAATTCATGGTTTAAAGTTCCTGAAAAAACGAATCTCGACGGTGGTCCGGGCATTTCAATTTTTGTTGTCATTCAACCTCTGGCGATCGATCCGGGAGGGGGAATGAAAATGATTACAAAGAGAAATCACTGGAATCTTTGGGGAGCCGGGCTTAGTAAAGAAACATGTAAATATTCATTCAATCTTGATTTTCATGGACGGGATGAAAACCAGTACATAATGGCTCATGTAAATGGCAATTTCCCCGATAATAAAGTAGAAACCGAAGCTATTTACGGAGACAGCTCAAAGGTCCTGCTGGTCAATTACAATTATACAGGACAATATGCTGCTGTAAGAGTTAACGGACTCAATACCTCAGGAAATAAGCCCAATCCAAATTTTGCCGTTACAGAAATAGGAAATCTGGAAGATTATGATAATGAAGTGACCATTGCCGCTGCCAAATATGAGCCACAGCTTAATGATGAACCGCCCATAGGAGATTACCTTAAGGGTAAAATAGCAGAAATCGCTATGTATCGTGTGGGTCTGGATTCAACAAGGCTTCAAATAGTTGAAAACTATCTGGCCGCGAAATATAAACTCAATACAGGTCCTGACAGACTATTTCAGGATACCCTTTTTAGATATAATCTTATTGCAATAGGTTCTGCTAATGGTCGTGATTTTCACAGAGAATCCGAAAATGGAGTACTCCTGGTAAAAGATAAGAATGAAAGTCTGAACGCAGCCGGTGAATTCCTTTTCTGTGCTGATGATAATGTTCTGATTTCATGGACACAAGAAAATATCCCTGAAGAATGGGAGTCGAGATGGACCAGAATATGGAAAATTGAAAAGCATGGAGAAGTTGATGCGGAATTATGGTTTAATTTTATAAATGCAGGAATATCTCTATCCAAAAATAAGGAATACGGATTGCTCTATACCAGTGATCTGCTCAATGACTTTACAACCCTTTCAGAAAAGGGAAGTGCGAAATTTGGAAATTTAATTTTTCATCTGAGCAATGACGAACTCGCAGATGGATATTACACAATTGCTGAAAAGACAGGTAAAACAGATTTACCCGAACATATATTTCCTGAAATTGAAGTTTTGCCAAATCCTTTTAGCAGCAGGATCAAAATTTACGGAGGGCAAACTGAAACTAAAGTGCGAATAACCCTGAGTGGGATAACTGGCAGGGTTGTGAAGGACTTTAATACACTTAGGATTAACAAAGAGGGTGTAATTCTTGACGACCTGGACACTCTGGAGGAAGGTTTTTATATTCTTTCAGTCATAGTCGGCAATAGGGTCAAATGTTATTCTTTAATTAAAACCAAATAAAACATACAATTATGAAAAAACAATTACTTAATTTTTTTACGGTATTACTGGCAGTTACTTTTTCCTCAGGTTTAGTAATTGCTCAGACTGGCCCCGGAGGTGTTGGCGGCCATGAGGATGAAATTACAGAAGGTTCCCCGATTAATGCATTCTGGGTTCGGGCCGACGATCTTACATTGGGAGATGGTGCCGAAGTTACCCGGTGGGACGACGTATCGGGTTACAACCATTCAGCTGTTCCCGGGGTTCCTATAGCAGGTGAAATATTATATGAATCCGATAAAGTTAATGGCCATCCCTGGGTCCGTTTCCATGGAGTGAATTTTCTAAAGGTTGCCGATCATGATATTCTTGATGGGGGCGAAGGCCTTGCCATTTTCCTTGTTGCAAAAAGAGACTCATTTAAAGTTGACAAATACGGAGGTGCTTCTGCTCTGGTTAACAAGAGAGGGCATTGGAATATATGGTCGCACGTTCCTGAAATAACAGCAGAGGGCCTGGAGCACGCGTACGAAATCAAATGGGATAAATTCAAAACGGTAACTCCCGGAGCGGATTCTGGTGTGATTACCGCATTTCTGAACGGGAATTTACCCGATGGCGCAGGATCAGATGTGTTTCCAACAGCAGAAAACACTACCGATACTGACTCCTCTTATATAATCAGCTATGCATATACCTCTGCAGAAGGATCATACGGTGCTTTTGTGAGGGCTAAAGGGCTGATGACCAGCAGAAGACCTGAAGGAAATCCTAATCCCATTGTTGTCGGGGATATTGTTAGCAGTTCCAAAGACTTGTATATTGGAGCGTCCCAGTTAGATCCTCCCGGTAACTTCGGGGATAATCCCAATAAAAATGATAGATGTCCGGACTGTACTGAATCAGATTATCTGGAAGGAGCCCTTTCAGAAGTAATTATATACAAAGGAACCCTCTGGCATACGCATGTATTTATAGTGGAGAATTATCTTTCCCTAAAATACGGACTTCCCATTGGAGATGAGAAGTATTACGATGATGATACCTTCCTGTATGATCTGATTGGTATAGGCAATGAAATGGGTGATGATAAAAAGCATACAAAAAGTACTGCTCAGGCACTAACTATTGAGGAATTGAATGGTTCTCTTGATGCAGAAAAGGAGTATGTATTCGTTGCACATGATAATGTGCCCTATGATATCACAACAGAAGGTATGGCTGATGAAAATGCGGAAAGATGGGGCAAAACATGGAGGCTTTTGGAGCTTGGAGAAGCGGATGTGGCTTTTACATTCGATTTTATAGCTGCCGGGTTACGAATGCAGGATGTGCAAAATTACAGGGTTGCCTATAAATCTACACCCGAAGAAGATTTTGTTCTTTTAGACGCTATGCCCAGTAAATTCCTTCGCTCGCTTATCTTTGAGCTGGAAGGTGAAAACCTTCAATCGGGATATTATACCCTCGCTTATATGCAGGATGAAAACTCAGTCCCGAACTTTAACCTTTCCACTGATATGAATGTATTCCCGAATCCTGCAAATGAAAATCTGAGTCTAAAATTTGTTCAGGAGTTTACAGGACCCATTGAAATACGAATTCTGGATCTTTCAGGAAGAGAGTTAACGAAAATTGAGGATACTAAAATATCATTTGAATACTCTAAAGACCTGAAGATAGATAATCTGGATTCCGGAGCGTATCTAATTGAAATTAGAATCAATAAGCATTTTGCTATTCAAACCTTTATGAAAAAATAATGTCTGTCGGATTTTGATTAACAGACACTTATTAGAGTAAATAAGCCCTTTTGGTTTTAATTAGTAATCAGATTTCAATCCTCTTCATGAATTGTCGTCATCCAATAAATCGGATGACGACAATTATTTTGATGAAGATAAGTTCATTTTGTATCAGGATCTGAATGTTAAACCTCAAAAGCTATAAAATTCATTATTAAAAAGTTATAAATGAAAAATCAATATTTTATTATATTTACTTTACTATCTGTAATCTGTTATCCTTCTTTTTCACAGTTGAGAATAAATGAATTTATGGCTTCCAATGGTTCCATAATTATGGATGATAAAGGTGAATATGATGATTGGATTGAGTTGCATAATAGTGGGAATTCGTCAATAAACCTGCAGGGATATTTCTTAAGTGACGATTTAAATGATCCCTTCAAATGGCGTTTTAATCAACCGCTGGTGGTTGAACCGGATGAGTATATAATTATCTGGGCCGACAACGAAAACCGGGATAATCATACTTCATTCAGCCTTAACAGACAGGAGGAAGAGATCGTTTTGTCGGATCCCGATAGTGTTTTGGTAGACTCGGTAAAGTTTTATGATCAGATCTATGATTATTCTTACGGCAGATCTGCTGATGGTAGTTGGGGATATTTCTCTGAACCTACACCAGGCACTCTAAATTCAACCCATATAGTTGAAGGTCGTTGTCAGGCACCCATATTAAAAACTGCTCCGGGTATTTATGAAGGATTTATGAGAATCGAGCTGGAGAATGTTGACCCACAGACAGAGATTTATTATACGATTGATGGCTCTGTTCCAACGGTCGAATCAAAATATTATGAGAATAAAATTCAGTTATACGAGACCGGAACGGTAAGATTAAGAGCGTTTAAAGAAGGATGGCTCCCATCCCGAGTGGTAACAGGCAGCTATTTCATTAATGAAAGAAACCATGATGTTGATATAGTAAGTGTTTCAACAGATCCTTATAACCTTTGGGATGATGAATACGGGATACACGTAGTAGGTACCAATGGTATTGAAAAATATGGTATTGTCGCAAATTACAATCAGGACTGGGAAAGACCTGTTTCTGTTGAACTATTTAAGCCAAACGGGAAAAGAGAATTTCAGGTGGATGCCGGAGTACAGATTTCAGGACAGTATAGCCGGAAAAATGAACATAAGACGTTAGCTTTTTATTTGAGAAGCCAGTATGGGTTTGCCCGTCTGAATTATCCATTATTTCCGGAAAAGGATATAGATCAATACAATAATTTTTTGTTAAGAAATTCAGGAAGCGAATGGCCGGAAACGATGTTTGGCGATGCAATATCTCAATATATTGTGAAAGACCAGATGGATACGGATTATATGGCATATCGCCCTGCTGCAGTATATCTGAACGGAGAATACTGGGGAATTCTTAACCTCAGAGAAAAGATCAATGAACATTACCCGGCTTCGAATTATGATATACCGGCAAAAGAAGTTGATATGCTTGAAAGTTCCGGAGACTTTGATTTCAGAATAGTAAGTGGCGATAACAGCGATTATCTGGCATTAAGAACGTTTGTAGAAAACAATGAACTTTCTGATCAACAGAACTTTGAACATGTATCCTCACGTGTAGACCTGGAGCATTATACCGATTATCAGATTACGGAAATATATGAAAATAATACCGATTGGCCTGGGAATAATATTAAATACTGGAGACATGGAGCCGATCTTTTTTCTAAATGGAGATGGGTAATGTATGACCTTGACCGGGGGTTTAGCATCAGGGGACAGGCGCCTGACTATGAAAAGAAAGATCAGGATAATCTGGTTAGGGCCATGAACTCGGGTAAGTATAATTTTCTTTTAACCGGCATGATGAATAATGCCGGGTACAAGGAATATTTTATTAAACGATTTAATGCTCACATATATACTACATTTCATCCTGAACGTGTTAATCCTATTTTTGATGAGTGGGGGGATAGACTTGAAAATGAAATGGAAAATCATCTTGACCGGTGGGGAGATAATCGTTGGGATTGGGGACCTTTTGATGAAAAAACGATTGGTGGCTGGCGGGATATTATAACCTATAAAAAATACTGGGCAGAAGAGCGGCCTGAGGTTATGATGGGGATTCTTAAAGAATATTTCAGCCTTAGTGATACTCTCAGGGTAGATCTCTCAGTCAGCTCGTTACAACATGGACACATCAGTGTAAATGGTGTAAAATCCACACTCAAAGAATTTTCAGGAGTCTTTTTTAGTGATTATTCACTTGATATTACTGCTCATCCCAAACCCGGTTACCATTTTGACCATTGGGAAGGAATTACATTTGGTAATCATAGAGCTGATTATTCTCTGAATATTGAAGAGAATATGAAGATTAAAGCTATGTTCTCAAAAAATTCTTTACAAATAAACGAGATCATGGCTGATAATACGATAAGTTTGGCAGATGATTTTGGTGAATATGATGACTGGATTGAGTTATATAATTCTGGAAATGAGAGTGTAAATATTGGGGGTATGTATATTTCAGATGACCCAGATAATCCGCTGAAATGGAAAATTCCTTCTTCAGACAATGAGTTGACAAGCATTCAACCCGGAGATTATTTAATTCTTTGGGCTGATGCTGATACAACGCAGGGTATTCTCCACCTGGGCTTCAGGCTTAATAATAACGGAGAATCATTAATTCTTACCTCCGGCGATGGAAAAACATTAATAAGTAGCATGGATTTTGGTAAACAGGAACCCAATAAATCATATGGCGACTTCCCGGATGGAAGCCTTTCAAGAAAATACATGCCGGCCACTCCAGGAACTGCAAATATCTCCTTCTCCAACGATTATGATTTGTATATAAATGAATTTATGGCTGCCAACAATACGATCATGGATGAATACAATGAATTCGACGATTGGATAGAGATTTATAATAATGGCCCGGAAGATGTTAATCTTGCAGGCTTTTATCTTACCGATGATTTTTCTGACCCTGTGAAATATCAGATAAGTGATGAGAATCCTGAATTAACTACCATACCCTCCAGGGGTTTTCTGGTTATATGGACAGATAATGATTCTGAGCAGGGCCCCCTGCATACGAATTTTAAACTTAGCGCTGCAGGTGAGGAACTGGCATTAACAGAACCCGGTGGTCAATTCTTTATTGATTCTCTTATATTCGCCAACAGTTTAGAGGATATATCAATGGGTCGGGTAAAGGACGGGGGAAATGACTGGCGGGATTTTGCGAGTGCAACACCCGGTCGATCTAATTTATCTACAAATATTGATATAAATGTTCAGAATTTTATTGCTGCATACCCGAATCCTTTTAAAAATAATTTGACAATTCATCTGAAAGGAGAAATAATCGGGGAAAATATAGAAATCATCGTCATGGATGTCCATGGTAGACCAGTATATCTGAATGAAGCCTATGCCGTTGAAGAAATAGATCTAAATCTATCCGAATTACCTGCTGGGGCCTACCTTTTAAGGATAATTGCCAGAGGACAGGTATACTCGAAAATGATTATCAAACAATAGAGACAATTTACTATGAAAAACAATAAAATTTTATGGTGGTTATTGATCACTTTTCAACTAGCTTGTTCAAATAATCAGGATTACAACATCAAAGACTTTGATGCCGTAGGTGATGGCAAAACAATCAATACCGTTAATATTCAAAAAGCCATTAATGCGGCTTCAGAAGCCGGCGGAGGTAAAGTAGTAATTACTCAAGGCACTTTTGTTACGGGTACTCTATACATGAAAGACAATGTAACTTTACATCTGAATGAGGGTGCAACCTTACTGGGAAGCCCCCACCTCGATGATTACCCGATGCACGAACTCTCAACCGTTCGCTCTTATACCGAGCGCTATACTAAAAAAGGGCTGATTTATGCCGAAGGTGTGAATAACATCGCTATCCAGGGTGCTGGTATTATCGATGGTAACAGCTTTGCTCCTGAATTCAAGCAAGCCAGTAAAGAAAATATGACCCTTAAGCCACTTGGTATTAAATTCATTTCCTGTAAAAATGTGCGTGTAGAAGGCGTGACTATTATGCAAGCTGGCCTGTGGTTGCAGCATTACCTCAACTGTGAAGATCTGACCATTCGCAATATTGAGGCCATCAATCATGGTAATTTTACCAACGACGGTTTGAACATCGATGGCTGCCGTAATGTACTGATTGAGGATATTTCCATAGATTCACACGATGATGCCCTGGTTTTTAAAAGTACGGGTCCGGCAATATGTGAAGATGTAAAAGTCAGGAATTGTATTCTAAAAAGCCACTGCCATGCATTAAAGTTTGGCACAGAAACTACCGGAGGTTTTCGCAACTTTGACATTGCCGGCATTCAAATAATGCCCAGCGATTCGGTACATTATAAAACCGGTAAGCTTTGGCGGGTTATTACTGGTGTCGCAATGGAAATTACCGACGGTGGAATCATGGAAAACATTAAAATTAGCGACCTTCATGCCGATAGTGTTTATGCACCTATTTTTATTAAACTGGGTAACCGAGCCAGAAAACATCGGGAAGATGCTCCAGAACCAACACCCGGCACCATTAAAAACATAATTTTATCTGATATCACAATTACAAATGCCGGGCCATTCAGCTCGTCAATCACTGGTTTTCCAGGGTATCAGGTGCAGGATGTAACATTGAAAAATATTTCCATAAAATACAATGTAGCTCCCACTGAAGCAGAGCTGTTTTCCGAAGTGCCTGAAAATGAAAAACGTTACCCTGAGATCACCATGTTTACCAAAGGTTTACCTGAAACCAAATACCTGCCCACCTACGGACTTTTTGCCCGTCATGTCAATGGTCTCTCCATAGAAAATTTTGAGGTAGAACCAGCATCAGGCGATCCCAGAGAAAAATTTAAATTTATCAACGTTGAAAATTTGGCACAATGAAATTTTTTACTTTGTGACTTTTTCATTGTGCACTACTAGTAGGGCAGCTTTGTTAACAGGAAGATATAATTCAGCAAACGGAGTTACGCAGTTATCCTCTCACCATGGAAGAGATTAGTCAGCTAAATATGAGCGGTTAGAAGATGCTGTTTTTAATAAAGATGAAAAGCCAATTGCTGATCTTTTAAAAGAGAAGTGTATCAAACAGCTTTAATTGTCAAATGGCATCTGGCTGGTATGAGCTGGACATCAGCTAAGTAGTTAGCAAGCATGCAATCAAACCCATTTAAAAAAACATGGCCCTATATTTTTTTGTCGAAGACAAATAAAATATAATCCCTGTGTTCTCCCCTGAGCGTAGCGACTCCAAGACGTCTTTCTATTCATATTCCTCCCCGGGTTCCCTGCCCGCCAAAGCACAGGCACGCGCCTCGGCCACCGGCGGCCAAAACCTTTGGTGACGGCTCGCAGGCGGGTCTGTGACTACTCCGTGAACTCTGTGTAATATATCCCCCCAGTGTTCTCATGCGAGCACAGCGAATGGTGCAAAATACAATTCCCCGAATCCACCACAGCGGATTCGGGGAATTAAAATTTCCTGCAAATTATTAATTATTTATTCGTACTTAACAAATTTACCAACGGAAGTCCTGCTTGTTTCTCTTATCATTATATAATAAACCCCGGGATCAAGACTTGTAATTTCCAGATTACTATGGTTATTATAGCGATCCTTCATCATAAGCTTTCCTGAGAGATCATAGATCTCAACATCAACATCTTTCTGAAAATCAGATTCAATCCTGATGAAATCACTTGCGGGATTGGGGATAATATTTAATTTTTTCAGGTGATGATCATTTAACCCGGTACCACTTCCTTCAGCAGGACGAATTATCAGTTCGAAGGTATTATTCGGGCCGGTGGTAGGGTAGGAGCCGCCAGAAACTTCTGTTATAGCAAATATTATAGTATCATTTTCTGTTTTCGTTGTATTTATTATAGGAACAGGTAGTGGCCTAATACCGTCTCTATCAAATACCAAAGTGCCTTCCGTCCAGTCGCCAATGCGCTCTGTTTCTCCGGACACGTACTCAACCTTAACGGTAACTTCTTCATCATTAGGAATATTCAGTACCGTAACCGGAAGATCGTAAGTCCCTATATCTTCTTTAATACGGAAACCTGATTTTTGAAATTCACTATAGGTGCCGAGGGGTACTCCGGTTTTCTTAATAGAAAGATTGCTGACATAGAAATTATTATCACCCTCATTCCTGCTTGCACCCCGGCTAAAAAATCTGAGACCGTTCACGGTTTCATAATAAGTATATGCCGGAGGCATTGTGGCTTCAAAAGTCCCGTGCTTTTCATTAATAAAGTTTATATCAGTTTCTCCTTCAGGGATTGCCATAAACACGATTTCTTCATTTTCTTCAGGACCTTTATCCGCATCTCTGTAATATAAATGCATCATTTGAGGGGCGATTATCCAGGTATAATGGATCCATTTGGTATTGGATACAAGGCCGGCGCCATCGTATCTTTTTGAATATGGGACAAGTGGATAGTTGTCTGTACTGGAGTAGGTGGTTCCATTATCCGGATCTGCCGCGTTTTCATTATAGTAGTACCCGCCTGCACCGCCATTCCAGCCGGGATTATCCTCGAATTCACCACCGTAGGACAAACAGGGTCCGTAACTACCATTAAAAAGCCAGAAGTGGTATGCCGGGATCCCAAAATCTGTAGTGGTTGCGCCTCCTTCAGGTAAATTCTGTAGTAAAGTGATGTTCATCCTTCCTGATTCCCCTGATCCTGCGAGTAGTTCAAAATTGAGGTCAAATTCAATTACGATGGTGTCTCCAAAAGTCCGGTCGATCTCACGGGGAAATTCATAATCAAAAGTTGCAAAGAAATTGGTAAGACCAGCATTTCCCACCATGGTATCAGTATACGCTACTGCGGGAAAAGTAAGTGCATCGTCCGGGCCGGTTCGTTCTGTAATTTTAAAGGCTCTGATTGGAGCATCATAACCGGTGGGAGTCACCAACAAGTTATTATCGATAAATTCAACTCCGGTTTTCATGGAATCGATCAACACAACTGAATATTGGCCGTTAGTGTAAGAAAATATCCAGATGATAGAAATAAGAGTAAAAATTATTTTTTTCATAGTATGTCTTTTTGTTAATAATTATACATTCAAAAGTTTAATGCAATTTACAGAAATCCGTGTTATGAGAAAAGAATATTGTCTCAAAAAGGATAGTAAATTGTCATTATTAGTGTGCAATGAAGATGTAAATCCATAATAGTTCTCTGAGTTTAATATGGGTTATATTTTAAAGACATCGTTTATTTCCTGTTCATCGAATAAAAACTGCAGTTCAACGAAAAAATTGAGATATAAACTCCTTCCTCCATAAATTTGATCCTCTAATCAAATCTGAAATCCTCATGAAAACAAAAACTATCTCTATCATTGCTATTCTGCTTACTTTTTTAATTAGTAGTTGCATTGTAAAAAGCCTTCACCCTTTCTATTCTGAAAAAGACCGTTTTTATAATCAGGAATTGGTGGGGACATGGATGGATCAGGAACTCCTTGTTACCTGTAGGGCAGTCCTATTGTGAAAACTTTTTTAAAATATTAAAACATTAATCTCTTTAAGATGTTGGTATTGCTGAAATGTAATATTAATAAAACTTCTTTTTGTGAATCAACTGAAATGCTATATCCTGTCATTTATTCTATTATTGTCAATTTCTCTCCAACCTCTTTTTTCTCAATTTAAGGGGGTTGTTATAGATGCTGAAACCGACGCACCTCTGGAATACGCCACTTTAATTGCAGATAGTGGTAAATCTGTCTTTATATCAGGTCCGGGGGGAGCTTTTACCCTTGAAAGAGATGTTGATAGCCTCTCAGTCACTGTAAGTCACCTTGGTTATCACCAGAGAAATTTCACCATATACAGGAATAAAAATAATATCCTTGTCCTGTTCCCTGATTATAATCAAATTGGAGAAGTGGTTGTTAGGGCCACTCATTTCAACTCTACTCTTAAATCATCAGCAGGAAGTATTACTCTTCTGACTCCTGAACTCGTGAATAATTCCTATTCACCTACGGTTACTGATATTATAAATATGGCGCCGGGTATTTTCATGGCTCAGGGCACGCTTTCAACTAACAGGTTAATTATTAGAGGGATAGGTTCGAGAAACCCCTATGGAACGAACCGTATTCGAATGTACTTTGGTGAGATTCCGGTAAATTCCATTGACGGTTCAAGTTCTCCTGAGAACATAAATCCTGATGTGTTGGAAAGGATAGAAATATTAAAAGGTCCTTCTTCTGCCATATATGGTGCTGGTTTAGGGGGGACTATCAAAATGATTCCTGATTATCCGGATAGCGAAGGCTTTGGTACAGATTTTAATACCGAACTTCATTCCTGGGGAGGTTATACAATGGGTATAAATTCTTCTTATAAAAAGAATAAATCTTCTATGCGACTTTCAGCAAAAGAGTATCATACCGATGGTTTCCGTCAAAACAATGACTATACCCGCAGAGATCTTTACTTTGGAGGTAAAGTACAGGGCGAAAAACTTAATGTAAAATATCTTTTGAATTACCTGGGTCTCAGAGCCGGAATTCCCAGTTCACTCAGCAGGAGAGACTTCATAGAATCTCCAGAAAGTGCTGCCGATTCGTGGGCTGAGGTAGAAGGGTTTGAAGATTATCAGAATTTCATCGCGGGTATTTTTATGGATTACAGGGTAGCAGACAAAGTCTTCGGTAATACAGGTCTGTTTTCTAATTATGGAGATACATATGAATCCCGTCCGTTCAATATTTTTGATTCTGAACAGATTGGAGGAGGAATGAGGCAGAGCATTGAATTCCGGGGATTGAATATAAAATTGACAGGAGGATATGAGGCCGTTCTTGAACAGAGCGAATGGGATATTTATGAAACATTGAATGGCGATCAGGGACAACGATTAAATGCCATGAAAGATAATCGTTACTACATCTCCGGTTTCCTTCATTCAGCAATAGATCCCTTGCCCGGACTAAGGATTGAGCCGGCTCTCAGCCTCACATATATGAAGTACAAATTGACAGATCAGTTTGATAACGATGAAGATCTCTCCGGTGATTATAGCTATGATCCGGAACTTTCCCCCCGTTTGGGGATTAATTATAATTTATTGAGAGATATGCATGTATATGGTTCTGTCGGTCATGGATTTTCTCCTCCGAGTCTTGAAGAAACTTTACTTCCGGAAGGCGAAGCAAATACTGCTTTAAAACCTGAGTCAGGATGGACCTTCGATCTTGGACTTAAAGGCAACCATATGGAATCGCGATTATATTATGATTTCACCTTATATTACATCAGGTTATCAGATCTTTTACTAACGGAAAGAATCACAGTTGATCAGTTTGTCGGGGTAAATGCTGGTAAAACAAATCATTACGGAGCAGAACTGTTTATAAGATATCAGTTTTTCGGGATTGACCTTACTGGTGTAAATTCATTACTTTTTACCTCCTCATGGAATTATTCTCAAAACCGGTTTGTAGATTTTATAGATGATAATGTTGACTATTCAGGAAACGAACTTCCCGGAATCCCAAATGTAGGCCTGAATTTATCTCTTGACTATTCAAGAATGGAACACTGGAATGTAGTCGCCGGATACCGGCTTTACGGGAAACAATATATGAATGATGCTAATTCCGAAATATACGCCGGTCACCAGCTTATAGATATTAAAGCCGGATATAAAAACCTGAAAATTACTGATAAGTTCAGTCTTGAGATTTATGCTGCTGTAAGAAACCTGCTAAATGTTGACTACGCTTCCATGATACTGGTAAATGCACCTTCCTTCGGAGGCTCGGTTCCAAGATATTATTACCCGGGTAATCCGAGAAATTATCTGGTTGGACTCAGGCTATCCTTCAACTGAAAATGCAAGAAAAATTTTCATTCTTTCAATTTATCAGGTAAGGGAATTGACCGGATCTGCATATTCTATCCTGCGAATAGGTAATTTACACCCTCAACAAATCCTCTTCGCTCTAAAAATCCTGCAATTTCTCTTTTTTGATCATGATGGCGGTTGTAAACAAGGATGAAAATATGATCCGGGGAAGGGATATCTTTGTAAAAAACAATTTCTTCAGATACCTTCCTGTTTTTTTTGTGAATATCAATATATGCCCGGATCCGGACCCCTTCATCCTTTAAATATCTTGACCATCTTCTGGATCTTCTGCTTGCTCCCCAAACCCATACTTCCGGATAAAATGATATATTTTTCTTCAGCCATTTTGCCAGATATACTGCCTTTACTTTAAAGAAAGCTTTATCACTGTAAAAGGCGCTGGTTCTTGTCAGTCGTTCATCTGAGTCATACCAGCGTAAAACCGTTTCATTCAGTTTATGGATTTTTACTCCCTGATCCAGCCATCGTAACCATAATTCATAATCTTCAGGAAAATCCCCGTAACGATACATTCCATGCCTGAGTCCAATATGTTTTCTCCACATGGCAGTGGGATTTACAACCGGCGACTCTGCAAACCTGTTAAGGAGAATGTCTTCATAACTTAAGATCGAATTACTCCAGTCAACATAACGCTGAAAACCTTTTGTGTTATCATGATGAGGAACATATTCAACAAGTCCGCAGGAAACATCTGTGTCGGGATGGCTTTCCATGTATGCTGATCGGTTAAGGAGACTGTCGCTAACGAGTTCATCATCAGCGTCCATTCGGCATATAAAATCACCTTCCGCAGCTTTACTTCCTTTGTTAGAGGCAAATACTACTCCCTGATTTTGTTCATGTAAAAGTTTGAAGCGGGAATCTAATTTACAATATTCTTCGGCTAATTTTGAACTTTTATCCCGGGAGTTGTTGTTTATTAAGATACATTCAAAATTTTCATAGCTTTGAGATGAAATGCTTTCCATTGATCTTACAAGGGTTCTCTCTGCATTGAAAAATGGAAGTATAACAGATATTTTAGGTTTCGGGGATTTCATAAGTTCAAATTTAGCTAACTTTATGGATTATTAATAAAAATACAGGTAACAGCTGTGAATTATGTCTACAGGAAAGAATACTATAATATACCGGTCTTTGAGTCTGATATGGCTCATTTTATTGCCGTTTATCTCTGAGGCCCAAAAGGCTGAAATAATGCTAGTAAAGCATAGCCCTGAAAGAATACCTGAAGTTTTTATCGCAAACAATGAAATGAGCACTCTCATGTCAGCAGAATTATCTGGACATTCCGATACCCTTTACATACATCTGGATTATAATGAAAAATATACGCTACATCTTAGTGATTATGAACCCCGTCGAACAGGGGAACCTTTATTAAGTCTTTACCTCAATGGAATTCCAATTATTGTTGTACATTCAGATATTTCTGCGGGCGATCATTCCTGGTCCTTTTACACGGGAATTGATAAACCTGCCTTGAGAATTGTGGGAGGGACTTCCGTATCCATAGAAGATTATCCATGGCAGGTCTTTATAAATGCCGGTGATTATTTATGTGGCGGAACAATAATAGCCGATAAGTGGGTTTTAACTGCTGCGCATTGTCTTTTTGACGAAGAAAACATTCAAATTCCTGATAGCGTTATTTCTTTTCTTGCCGGTGCTGAATTTCCTTTTAACTTTTCCCCTGATGGAGAAAAATATGAGGTTGATTTATCGGTGATTCACGAAGATTACGATCCTGAATCTTTTGGAAATGACATGGCTTTGTTAAGAACAAATAAAGTAATAGAGCATGAAATTGCCCGGCCACTAAATCTGATAACCGAAGAGGAGGTAAATGCCGGCCTTACAGATCCTGGTTCAGAAGCGATAATAACCGGCTGGGGGCTTACAAGTGTTGACCCGGCAGAATTCCCTTCAAGGCTTCAAAAGCTGAATCTCCCCATTGTTTCCAATGAAATAGGGAGAGCGGTATGGGGTCCTTTACCCGATAATGTGCTAATTGCCGGTTACATAAATGGTGAGGGAGATGCATGTGGAGGTGACAGCGGAGGGCCCCTTATTGTGCAATCCGGAAATGAATACAAACTTGCAGGGATCACAAGCTGGGGAAGCTCCAATTGTAATTCTGTAGGTGGCTACCTAAAAGTATCTGCCTTTCTTGAATGGTTAAGGAAAAATACAGGAGTAGGGCAGGACCAGTTTAGAACTATACGTCCAAGGGGTGGTGACTTTCGGTGTCATAATTCCCCGCCCATGTCTGAAACCCGGAACTATGTTAGTGATGAGCTTACTGCAGCAACAGGATATGAATGGAGGTTGGAACCCCAATCGGCCGGTAGTATTACTTACACCGATACCCTGGCACAGGTCGAATGGGCAAATGATTTTATTGGAGAAGCTTATGTAAGCGCCAGAGCAATTACTCCGGAGGGATATACTAACTGGGCAGGCCAGCGGGTTGAAACCTCGCCATTGACCCAGGTGACTTCCCAGACAGGAGATACATCTGTTTGTCTTAATACCGGTCTAAGCCTCTATGTAAATGCAGTAGGATCGGATTTAACTTATGACTGGTTCCTGAATGGGGATCTCATCAGAGTTGAAGGAGATCCTGTTTTCATCCGGCAGGATGCCGGGCTGAATTATGAGGGTATTTATTATTGTGAGATAACAGGGATTTGCGGTACGGCTGTTTCCGAACCCATTGAAGTGGAGCTAATGGCTCATACAAATATTATATCGGCACCTGATAATAATATTAACCTGTCGCTTGGTGATAATCTTGAACTTGCAATAGATGCCATTGGGCATGAATTGCAGTATAGCTGGTTTAAAGATGGATCATCTATTTCAGAACCTCCAACAGAAAGCATCCTGTTAATTGAAAATATAAAAGCAGATGGTACCGGACTTTACCAGGTCCAGGTAGATGGAACCTGCGGAACCGAAGTAAGTGAAAAAATCTATGTATATGTAGATCCCGATATCAGACAATTCCCTGAAGGGATCAATATCTGGCCGACATTAACAACCACCGGCCAGGTGAACATAGCAGTCGATGATGACAGAATTTTTGATGTTTATATATATAATTTAAAGGGGGTGCGTTTAGATACAAAAACCTATTGCCAGTATAAAGCAATCCTGGATCTGGGTCGTTACAGGCCTGATATTTACATTATTGAAGTTAGGTTTGAGAATGAATCGAAAAATTATAAAATAATAAAACAATAGCTATGGCGTCATTCTTCTTCCTCATTCTTTTTCTTCTCTTTTTCCTTATCTTTGTCTTTATCTTTATCTTTATCTTTTGAAAACAAACGGATTAATCCGCTCCTCTGAATGGATTCAGCAGCATCAGTAGCTTCAATAACTGCCTTATTCAGTCTTTCCATAAAAATTTCCAGAGAATCGGAGAAGGTCGTATCGGCCACGAAAGTTGAAATAGCATTTCCTTCAGTATTCATTTTTTGAGCAAGTTGAGACAAGCTCTCTGTCGTTGTCTGAAGGTTCCTACTTGACAGATAAAGATTGTTTGTCAGCGTTGTATCGGTAAAGAAACGTCCGAAAATACCTTCACCCTGATTGATCTTGTTGGTGATACTAACGAGGTTATCCGCAATCTGATTTAATCCGGCATTCGTAGAGTCAAGCTGGGAAGAAAACACCGTATCGGTAAAAAGCTTTCCAATAATACCTTCACCCTGGTTTATTTTTTGGGTAACATCAATAAGGTTTCCGGTGATCCGGGTGATATTTTGGCTGGTTTTATCCAGATTCCTGGTAACTGTGGTATCCGTAAATATTTTCCCGAAGACCCCATCCCCCCGGTTTATCTTGTCGGTAATGCCAATAAGGTTTTCCGAAACAAGACTTATGCTTTCAGACGAAGCTTTAATCTCTTTCATGATATCATCTATTTCTACAGGTTCTACTGATGGCAGTTGGTCTCCCGCTTCAACAGAAGGAGAATCGGGTGTTCCGGGAAGGAGAATAACGATTTTATTCCCCATAAGCCCTTCATTTCCTATAGATGCCACGGAATTTTTCTTGATAAAATTTGACACTTTCTGTTCGATAGACATCTCTACTTCAATGGTTGTATCTGATATTATTACGAGACTAACTACTGAGCCAACATCGATACCGGTAAAGCGAACATCGTTTCCTACATTTAATCCTTTTACATCCTTGAAGACTGCAGATATTTTTATAGTTTCCTTGAAGAAATTCTGCTCTCTGCCGACAACTACAATTGCAGCGATGAATATAGCAATTGATACGGTTACCAGAATCCCTACCTGTCTGTAATATTTGCTTTTACTTGCCACTTGTTTTATATTTTAGATTATTGAAAAAAATGTGCAAATCTTTCATCTTTGCTCTCCTGAAGATCCTTAAACGTTCCTTCCGCTATATTCTTGCCCTCATCTATAACTATAATGCGATCTGAAACAGTTTCCGCACATTTCATATCATGGGTAACCACGATACTCGAATTTCCGCGGTTGCTTTGGATCGAAACTATCAGTTCACTTATTTCATTGGAAGTGTATGGGTCCAGTCCTGTGGTGGGTTCGTCATAAAGAATAATCTCCGGCTCCATTACCAGGGTTCGCGCAAGACCGGCTCTTTTTCTCATTCCACCGGATAATTCTGAGGGCATCTTATCCCTTGCTTGGGTCAATCCCACACTTTCCAGTGATTTTGCTATAACTTCTTCTTTATTTGTATTTTTAATATATTTATTTCGTTTTAAAGGAAACATCAGGTTTTCATAAAGTGTCATGGAATCATACAAAGCACCACTCTGAAACAGAAAGCCCATATGACTTCTGAGTTTATTAAGCGGATCCTCCTTCAGGTCCAGAATATTTTCACCAAGGACCACTATAGTTCCTGAATCAGGCGTAAGTAAATTTGTTATGCATTTTAAAAGTACGGATTTTCCTGCCCCCGATTTACCCAGTATTACAAGCGTTTCTCCTTTGTATAGTTCCATAGAGAAATTATCGAAAATGCTGACATCATCAAATTTGACAGTTAAATCTTGTATTTCAATAACCTTTTCCTTCATGATCATGTAATAATTTCAGTTATCTGTACTGCCAGCAAGTCAAGTATAAAAATTGATAAGGAGGAAAGTACCACTGCGGAATTTGTTGCCGATCCGACTCCTTCGGCACCTTTACTGGTGTAATAACCTCTGTAACAACTTAATATCCCAATAGCAAAGCCGAAAAAATAGGTTTTGATAAGAGAAGGAATTATATCCACAAAGTCAATGGCACTGAAAGCATCACGAAAAAAAAGTTGCAATGACATGCTGCTGTTCATAATAATTCCAAGGTAGGTTCCCATCAGTGCAATAAAATCACCATATACGATCAAAACCGGAAGAATAAAGGTAGCGGCGAGTACACGAGTGCTCACCAGGTATTTTATAGGATAGGTGCCACTTACTTCCATGGCATCAATTTGTTCTGTTACCCTCATGGAACCGAGTTCAGCCCCGATTCCCGAACCTACCTTACCGGCAAAGATCAGGGAGAAAATAACGGGTCCAATTTCACGAAGTACCGAGATAAACACCATGCCCGGCAGAATAGATTCTGCTCCCAGGCTAACAAGAACGGGTCTGGTCTGAAGTGTAAGCACTAAGCCCAAAATAAGCGCTGTTATGCTCACCAGCCCCAGGGTTTTTACTCCGGCAATATAACACTGCCTTACAAATTCACTAAACTCAAATGGCCTTTTAAAACTAAAACGCAATGTTCTAAAAGTGAAAAGAGTGAATTTCGCGATCTCTTCAAAAAAATTATTCACGATAGTTATTAATAATTGTCAGTTAGTGCTTGTAAAAATTTTCCATGAAGATATGATGATTTTTTTAATTATGGAATAATTATACTTTGTTTGCGCATTGGAAAAAAATAGATCCACCCCTGTTGTCAATGCATACTTTTACTATTGATGCAAATGTTGGTGTGATTGGGAAATAATCATCTTCGGGTCCCATGCTATGAGAAGAATTACATATAAGACAGCTTCATCTGTCGAAGCGAGATAGCACTACTGTTCTTGCGATAGTTTGATAATTTCCTTATCTATATCTTCCAGTTCTTTTATAACAGACTTAACCTTTTTCTGAGCAAAAGTCTGCACGGGAACCCGGTTATCATTGTTTTTGTATGCCAGGTAAATATGCATGCCCAACTGGGATGCAGCTTTCTTTTTATCTTCATTAAGCTTATTTATCTCATACCGGTCGCGATACTGGTCCGCTACTTTCTGGGCATAATTGACACCCTCAGCTGTGAGATCCGATCCCTGTTTAAATGCACCTTTGGCTTTTTCCCTTATTGCACCGAAAATATTTTCGGAATAGGAGCTGACTTTTTCAGCAAAATCCTTTGCTTCTTCATTTAATGTTCTTGCTCCGGCAGAAACATTTTCCTGGACATCATCCCAGAAAGCTTTATCGGTGGTTTGATCCGATATATCCTTAAATTTTTCTTTTGCTGAATCCACTTGTTTTTTTGCTTCTTTCTTTGTTTTTTGGTCTGCGTCTTTTAGGTTTTCTCTTAGCTTTTCAGATGCCGACTTTGCCTGTTCAGCTTTTTCGTCAATTGTTTTTGCTGTCTTTTTTACCGTTTCTTTTGCTTTTTCCTTTGCTGCATCTTTGGACTTTTTTGAAGAGGCAGCAGTTTCTTTTTTTGTTGTCGTCTTTTTTGTGTCACCGGTTTTGCGTGCCATAATATAGATTTTTAAGGTTTCCTAATAGTCAGGTTTGGAAGGGGCTGCATTGTCAGGCGCTTCAGAAGTTTCATCTTCCTTTCTTGCTTCCATTTCCTTCAGCTTTTTAATCTCCTCATCTTTCTTTTTAATTTTGTTCTTCATTCTTAAAAATTCAGAAAAAGAGAAAATATAGCTTAATATAGCTCCTACAGCAATGGAGAGTATTATCAGAAGCGAAAGTGAAATACTAAACTTGAATTTGAATAACTGCAATTGTACGGGTTCGGCATTTTCAATGGCAAAAAGAACAAGAAAAATGCTTATAATCAGTACAATTATGTATGATACCTGTGTTTTCATAGTTTATAAGATAAGGAATTTCAGTTTAAAAAACAAAAAAAGTAATTTTTCCCAGATCAGGGAATAAAAAGTTTCTACCCGGTGTTAATTTTTGTCCAGAAAGTCCGCCATCTGCGATATGCCCGCCCCAGAAATGCTCATCCGCCCCGGGCGGGCTGCGCATTTTGGGCCTTGTGCCTCTGCACGCGGTCGCATGCCCGGTTAAAAACGGGACAGGCCCGCCTGCCGTTGCTCTGGCCATCCTTAGGCGGGCAGGATTGATCTCGACCTTTAGCTTCGCTGAGCTCACCGCCAATTGGCGGTTCGGTTCTGATTAAACACTTGACTTTATTGACGGTCACTACCACGATAACTAAACACTTAAGGAATTGTTCACTTTCAGTACCGGGGATCCGGTTTTAGGGGGAGTTTTGCCATTTTTTTCACTTCAAGGACCGGAAAACCGAATTCTTCTACAATTTTCCCCAGGATCAGATAGACCCCGTATCCACGATAAGGATATTTTCTAAGTGAATCCGGAAAGTTAACAGTATCAAAAAATTCACCTTCCGAATCCAGAAAAGCTCCGAAATGCATATAGTCTTTTTTTACCGTATAAACATTTTTGAGAGCGGCCAGATTCCCTGTCATTCGCACCTCAGCACCAATATTATTTACAAGGTCACGAGCCATTATCTCACCCCGGAATTTTGTCTGTAAGAGATCAAAATAGCTGAGACTTACAGGAAATCCCAGTAATTCAATTTCATCGTAGGCATCCTCAATATCACTTTCAACAAGCACCGGTAGCTGAAACTCGCGTTTTTTTATACCGAACAGTTCAAGAGCAGTTGTATCTTTTCTTTTTTTTCCGGTATACATGTGGGTTTCCCACAGGAGTTCTTTTTTGGTTTTTCCCGTAAATCGCAATGCATTAATGCGAATAAGAATGATCATTTGCTCCCTGCCCGCAGCTACGCGGGAGATGAAGTTTTCAAGACTGGTATATTTTCCGTTTCTGTTTCGTTCCCTGATGATCGTTTCAACAACATTTTTTTCAAGATTCTGAATATGTATAAAACCTGTATATATGTCCCTGCCCTTTATAGAAGTAAGATATTCACCTTCATTAACGCAGGGAAGAAGTAAATTTGCCCCGCAGCGTTTTGCTTCATTGAAATAGACCCAGCTACGGTAAAATCCACCGAAGTTATTGATCACAGCAACCATGAACTCAAGAGGATAATGAGCCTTAAGGTAAAGGCTCTGGAAACTTTCCACGGCATAGGAAGCTGAATGGGCCTTGGAAAAGGAATAACCGGCAAAAGAGTTGATCTGTCTCCAGACCTCATCGCTCAATTCATCGGGGTAACCAAGAGCCCTGCAGTTACTTTTATAGCGTGCAGCAATACGCTCAAACTCTTTTGACGAACGATATTTACCGCTCATGGCCCGGCGCAGGACATCAGCATCGGCTAGATCCAGGCCGGCGAAATGATGGCAGACTTTGATCACATCTTCCTGGTAAACCATCACACCATAGGTCTCTTTCAATTGCTTTTCCATAACAGGGTGCAGATATTCGAAGCCATCCGGATTGTGGAAGCGTTTGATGTATTCTTTCATCATGCCCGATTTTGCCACCCCCGGCCGTATAATGGAACTCGCGGCAACAAGGCTGAGGTAATCGTTACACCGGAGTTTTTTAAGTAAGCCGCGCATGGCAGGGCTTTCAATATAAAAGCAGCCGTTGGTTTCGCCTTCTTCGAGTTGTTTTCTGACCTTTGGATCAGTTATAAACTCCTGTACACGATGTACATCAACACTGATTTTCTGATTCTCAAGAATAATATCTGCAGCATCTCCTATGTGGCCGATTCCCCGCTGACTCAGGATGTCCAGTTTTTCATAACCGATCTCCTCGGCTACGTACATATCCCACTGAGTAGCCGGAAATCCTTTGGGAGGCATATCCAGTGCTACATAATTGGTTATAGGCTCTTCAGAGATCAGTACTCCTCCGGCATGAATACTTCTCAGGTTGGGAAAGTTAACCAGTTTACTCCCCAACCGGTAGATATTGCCGGTAATTTCACCTTTATTCAAAGGATTTCCCGGATCATTTACAAGCATGTCGATCTCTGCGGAAGGTAAGCCATAAACCTTACCAAGCTCCCGGAAAATTGAACGGCCTTTAAAAGTGGAAATTGTACCTATAAAGGCTGTGTGCCGTTTCCCATATCGTTTGAAAATATAATCCAGCACATCATCCCTTTCCCGCCATGAATAATCAATGTCGAAATCAGGAGGGCTGCTTCTTTTCGGATTGATAAAGCGTTCAAAATACAGGTCAAGTTTAATGGGGTCTACATTGGTGATCCTGAGGCAATAGGCAACGACCGAATTTGCTCCGCTTCCCCTGCCTACATGATAATATCCACATGACATTGAATAACGTATCACATCCCAGGTAATAAGAAAATAAGATGAAAAGCCCAACTTGTCGATGATCTGAAGCTCATGCTTTACCCGTCTTTTGGCTTCTTCATTGTTTTTCCCATAACGGTAATGCATTCCTTCTATGGCGAGCTTTTCAAGAAGAATGCGGTCATCATTACGTGAAGAAGTGAATACCTGTTTGTTTTTTATGCTCCGGTAATCAAAAGCTATTCCGCAATCGCGGATCAAAGCCTCTGAATTTCGGATAATACCCGGATAATCCTCATAAGCACACAACAATAAATCAATTGGTAGCATTATTTCCCGGTCCGTACCCGTATTTTCCGGTTTGAGTTTTGATAATAAGGTATTGTGATCGATAGCCCTGAGATGACGGTGAATAATATAATCCTCTTTACCTGCAAAGCTTACCGGGTGCCAGATAATGAGTTTTTCCCGGCGGTTACGATAGGGAGAGGTGAAGAGCTTGTTAAGATCGGAGATGCGGATTCCTATCAGTTCGTTAGTTCTTAAGCGTTCCGGATGGCGGCTCCATGAATAAATGATCCATACATTTTCAAACTCAGGTGGGCGGGAGGGCAGGGGCTCTTTATTTTCGTTATGCCAGGAGAGGAACTCGTTCAGCTCACAGAATCCTCGATTGTTACGGGCAAGCCCGGTATAAAGATATTTATCCCCGTCTCTGAACTCTATCCCGGCAATGGGATGTATCCCATTTTCATTGCAGAGCCTTACAAAGTCGATCATTCCCGTACTGTTATTGATATCGGTAAGCGCCAGCGCTTCCACATTATTTTTAACGGCCTCTTCCACCAGTTTTTCCGGTGAAAGGGTTCCATAGCGAAGACTATAGTATGTGTGTGTATTGAGGTACATTGTTTTTGCCTAATTGTGTCTGTCCATAATGTCCGATATCGGCGTTGCCCGACTCTATTGACAGGCACTACTTACACTCTCACCAGTACCGATTTATCGGTACGACTTACAAGATAATGCTCAAACATTATCGACTAACTCCTATACGCTCCTTGATCCCGATCCCGATAGCTATCAGAACAGCCACCCGACTACTCTTGCGCCCCTCACCCT
>CAYRTD010000006.1:0-27239 GCA_964426915.1 uncultured Bacteroidaceae bacterium
CTGCAGAAGCTAACTTAACAAAAGCAGATGCGAAAAGAGCTTTGGATGCTTTCGTGAAAACCACAACTGATGCTCTCAATAATGGAGATCGCGTTGCTCTCGTTGGTTTTGGTTCTTTTTCAGTATCTGAAAGAAATGCCAGAACCGGCAGAAATCCGCAAACGGGTGCTCCTATCACCATCTCAGCTAAAAAAGTTGTTAAGTTCAAGCCCGGAAGTGAATTAGCTGACGCTGTTCAGTAAAAGATATTTATTCTACCGTTTGCAGGGAGCTATTGGCTCCCTTTTTTTTTATCCGCTTTATGGAGAAGGAACTTATAGAATATCTTAAAAGTTTCATAACTGAACGTAGAAACAATTTGTTCGACAGAGTATTAGACATGCGAACAAGATATTTAACCATCGTCCTGGAAGATATTTACCAATCCAACAATGCCAGTGCGGTTTTGCGTAGTTGTGATTGTTTCGGAATCCAGGATGTACATGTCATTGAAAACAGAAATGAATATCTGCTTAATACCGAAGTAACGCTTGGGGCCGAAAAATGGCTGGATATCCATAAATATAATGAAGGAAAAGAAAACTCCCTTAGTGCAATAAAGAATCTTAAAGAAAAAGGTTACAGAATAGTAGCTTCAACCCCCCATAAAAATGATGTTTTTCTTCCCGACTTTGATATTAGCAAAGGGAAAACTGCGGTATTTTTTGGAACTGAAATCACAGGACTGTCAGAAGTGGTTATCGAAAATGCCGATGAATTTTTGAAAATCCCCATGTACGGATTTGCTGAGAGTTTTAATATTTCAGTATCGGCTGCCCTCATACTTCAGAATTTGACGGGAAAATTACATAATTCTGCAATTGAATGGAAAATATCTACTGAAGAGAAAAATAGAATAAAATTAGACTGGCTTAGGAATTCCATTAAGAAAGCTGAACTTATTGAAAAACAGTTTTTAGAAAGAAATTCTTAAGTTGGGAATTTCGTAGTTTTTATTTAGCTTATTGCGGAATTCAGCATTTATTTTATATCTTTGACAAAACATGATTTGAGTGTGATTAAAATCCTATTTCAATCCACTAACAGTAACTAAATGAATTGTATAATCATTGATGATGATAAATTATCCCGAAGAATTATTGAGGAGTTTATCACAAAAACAGAAGGATTGCATCTGAAATATTCTTTTGCAGATGCTGTGGAGCCTATCAATACCCTTACCAGGGAAGATGAAATTCATTTGATCTTTCTTGATATAGAAATGCCGGAAATGAGTGGGATAGATTTTTTAAATTCCTATAAAAATCCTCCCCAGATTATTATTGTTTCAGCAAAAGGTAAATATGCCCTCGATGCTTTTGAATATGATGTTACCGATTACCTCCTGAAGCCGGTAACCTATTCGCGTTTTTATAAAGCTGTGGATAAGGCATTTGCCCGTTTTGAAAAGAATAAGGAAAATCTTATCGGCAAAGATGAAATATTCATCAAAAAAAACTCAACTCTCGTGCGGTTGAATTATGATGAGATCCTCTGGGTAGAAGCCCTTGAAAATTATGTAATATTCAATACATTCAGGGAGAAGTATACCATTCATTTTACAATGAAGGCTATAGACGAGAAGTTGCCTTCTCATAAATTCACAAGAGTTCATCGCTCCTTCATTGTAAACACATCCAAAATTGACGTAATTGAGGATAATTCAGTGGTAATGAAGACCACAGAAGGAACCAGAGCAATACCCATCGGAAAATCCTATAAAGAAAAATTAATGAAAGATATAAATCTTATCATTAAATAATGATTTCATCAAGGCAACTCTTTTTGAATCATATAGCTCAGACTTCTTTAACTCCCATGATGCTTGATATTTCATCAGCTAAGGGAGTTTTTCTTTTTGATAAAGACGATAAAAAATACGTTGATCTCGTTTCGGGGGTGAATGTTTCTGCGCTTGGGCATGGAAGCAAGAGGATCATTGATGCTATAAAAGATCAGGTTGAAAAGCATATGCATATTATGGTATACGGGGAATTTCTCCAAGATCCCCAGCTTGAATATGCCTCTCTTATCACTTCCTTTTTACCTGAAAGACTTTCTTCTGTTTATTTTGTAAACAGTGGCTCCGAGGCCGTGGATGGAGCTGTGAAACTCGCCAGAAAGTATACCGGAAGGGCAGAGGTTCTTTCCTTCAGGAATGCATATCACGGCAGTTCAATTGGCGCTATGAGCCTTATGGGAAGCGAAATCTACAAACAGGGCTATTACCCGATGATGCCGGGTGTTAAACATCTTAACTTTAATGATTTCCTGGATCTTGAAAAAATTACCTCCAGTACCGCCTGTGTGGTCGCTGAGGTTTTACAGGCAGAAGCGGGAATGATAAGTCAGGAACCGGGTTTTCTTGAAGCGCTCAGGGAAAGATGTGATAATACCGGAACGCTGTTGATATTTGATGAGATCCAAACCGGACTCGGCCGGCTTGGCACCTTATTCGGTTTCGAATCTTATGGTATTGAACCAGACATTCTGCTCCTGGCAAAGAGTTTCGGAGGTGGCCTTCCCCTGGGAGCTTTTATCGCATCCCGTGAAATAATGGAGGTGCTTTCTTATAATCCTGCCCTGGGACACATCACCACCTTTGGAGGTAACCCTGTCTGCTGTGCTGCAGGAAAAGCTTGTTTTGAAGGGATCCTTGATGAGGATATTGCAACGGGTATTGAAAAAAAAGAAACACTCTTCCGGGAAAATCTACAACATCCTTCAATAAATGAGATAAGGGGTAAAGGTCTAATGCTGGCAGTTGAAATGGGAAGTAAGGATCTGATGCACAAGGTAGTTAACTTTGGAATAAATGAAGGTTTTGTTACGGACTGGTTCCTGTTTTGTGAATCTGCCTTCCGGATATCTCCTCCCTTGAATATAAGCGAAAAGGAAATAAACGAGGTCTGCCGGTTAATCATTCGGGCAATTGATAAAGCTACTGCTCAATAATTCAGATATACTTACGTTATCTTCAAAAAATATGTAGAAAAGTGAAAATTAACAATCTCTTAGTTCTGTTTATCTTATTCTGTGCATCTGTTTCCGCTCAGGATTCTTCTTCTGTGCTTCCTGTTATGGATGTTGAGAAAGAGATGCAGCACTGTTTTGAAGAACTCTATGAAATGCCTGATTCTGAGGCAAGAGATTCATTGAATAATCACATTATTTATAGCTTAAAAAAAGAACTGTCGACATGGGATGGCTTTTATTATAAATGGAGTGCTCTGGATAGGATTGGAAAAGTCGCCTCGGAAGATAATCGACTGAAGATTTTTACATGGTACCTTAAAAAAGCCGATTCCTATGAATATTACGGACTGTTGGTCTTCCAACCGGAAAAAAAGTCAGGAGACAAAACCGGCATTCCTGTAGTTGTTCTCGAGGATCATTCCAGGGAGATGAAAAAACCTGAATACAAATCCTTACGCCCTGACTTCTGGTACGGTGCAGTATATTATGACCTGAAAACCTATGCTCATGGAGGAGATTCATATTACACTCTTATCGGCTTCGATTTCACAGATAATTTTTCCAATAAAAAGATCATTGAAATCCTCACCATTGATAATGATGATCAAGTGAACTTCGGAGGGGAAATATTCATGGGAGAGGATAAAATCAAAAGAGCCATTTTCGAATATTCTTCTGAAGTGGTTATGTCGATAAATTTTGATGAACGTCTGGATATGATTGTATATGATCATCTGAGACCTTATCAGCCTTTATTCGAAGGTAATTATCGCTTTTATGCACCGGATGGGACCTATGACGGACTGCGATTCGACAAGGGAGAATTTATCAGGGAAGAAGATGTTGACGCAAGAAATTTATAGTATTTTTCAGTCTACCGGTCATCCCACAGTGACGTTATGTCAGTTTTTTTTATATGGCACAGGCTTTGAATGCTCAGACTTCGATGTCTAATTAAAAAAAATATACTATGCATAAGGGTAAAATTGATGTTACCAGTGAAAACATATTTCCGATAATCAAAAAGTTTCTCTATTCCGATCATGAGATCTTTTTAAGAGAACTAATTTCAAATTCAGTTGATGCTACGCAAAAATTACGCACACTTGCTTCTCTGGGAGAGTTTAAGGGCGATCTTGGAGATCAGACTATTGAGGTAGAACTGGATAGTAAGGCAAAAACAATCAAGGTGATCGACAGAGGTATTGGAATGACTTCTGAAGAAGTGGATAAATATATTAATCAGATCGCTTTTTCCAGTGCAGAAGAATTCCTGGAAAAATATAAGGATCAAAGTAATGCCATTATTGGGCATTTCGGCCTGGGTTTTTATTCAGCCTTCATGGTCTCGAGTCAGGTTGAAGTGCTTACAAGATCGTACAAAGAAGATGCTAAAGCGGTAAAATGGACATGTGACGGTAGCCCTGAATACAGCCTGGAAGAAGCGGAAAAAGAATCGTTCGGAACAGAGATAACTCTTCATATTGATGAAGATTCAAAAGAATTTCTGGAGGAAAGCAGGATCAATGGTATTCTGAACAAATATTGCAAATTCTTACCCGTTGAAATTGCTTTTGGGACGGAAAAGGAGTGGAAAGACGGGAAAGAGGTTGATACCGGGAAAAAGCGTATTATAAATAATACCCATCCCTTATGGACTTCCATGCCTGCTGAAGTCAAAGATGAAGATTATGAGAATTTTTACAGGGAATTATACCCGGTGGCTGATGCGCCTTTATTTAATATCCACCTGAATGTGGATTATCCTTTCAATCTTACCGGTATTCTTTATTTTCCGAAAATCAAAAGTAATTTTGAAATCCAGAAAAACAAGATCCAGCTTTACAGCAACCAGGTTTTTGTAACCGATTCCGTTGAAGGGATCGTACCCGAGTTTCTTACATTGTTACATGGCGTTCTCGATTCTCCTGATATTCCTCTTAACGTTTCAAGAAGTTATTTACAGAGCGATTCCAATGTTAAGAAAATCTCAAATCATATAACCAAAAAAGTAGCTGACAGGCTTGAAGAGATTTTTAAGGAGAAAAGAGAAGATTTTGAACAAAAATGGGATGATCTTAAGTTGTTCATCATCTATGGAATGATCAGTGAAGAGAAGTTTTATGAGCGGGCCCAAAAATTTGCCTTGTTAAAGAATACCGACGCTAAATATTTCACATTTGATGAATATGAGAAATTGATCAGGGAAAACCAGACCGACAAGAATAATAATCTTGTTTACCTTTATGCTACCGATATAGATAAACAACATAGTTTTATTGAAAAGGCAAAATCCAAAGGCTATGATGTTCTTCTCATGGATGGTCAGCTCGATCCTCATTTCATTAATCAGCTTGAGCAAAAATTCAAGGACTCCAGGTTTGTCAGAGTAGATGCCGATATTATCGATAAATTAATTGAAAAGGAAGAAACGAAAGAATCTCATCTTTCCGCGGATGAAAAAAGCGAGATGACTGTTCTTTTTGAAAGCCAGGTGCCTCAGAAAAATAGTTTTACTGTTAATTTTGAAGCTCTGGGAGAGGAAGAATCGCCCATTATTATAACCCAGTCGGAATTCCTCAGACGAATGAAAGATATGTCAGCCATGAGCGGAACGGATGCTTTTTATGGGAATATGCCTGAAACCTATAATCTCGTTGTAAATACCGATCATCCTCTGGTAAATAAACTGGTGGAACAGAAAAACAAAAAGATCTCTTCAAAGCTTTCAGATATGAAGGAAGAGTTATCTGCATTAAATAAAGAAAAAGAAGAGATCACAAAAGCAGGCGAAAATAAAAAAGAAGAAGAAATTCCCCAGGCCGATAAAGACAAAAAAGATGACCTGGAAAAAAAGATCACAGGTCTGGAAAAACAAAAAAATGATGTTATCCGGGAATTCGGAGACAAAAATAAACTGGTTAAGCAGTTGATCGATCTGGCACTTCTTTCAAATAACATGCTGAAAGGTAAAGCTCTTACAAGTTTTGTTAAACGATCAGTGGATTTGATTAAGTAGTGTCTGTCAATAAAGTCGAGTGTCTGTTCCGATAGCTATCGGAACATAATGTTCGAGATCAAGGAGCGCAAAAATGCTCATCCGCCCGAATGGTAAGGTTACAATGGGTTTCTTACCCGGTATTAGTATGAAATCTATGAAACGAATCATAAGCCACCTGGCTGATCTAAGAGTTCACAGATGGTCTTCACTTGTCGGGCATACGCGTCAACTTAAGACCCTTCATCTGTTTTGATTGAAAGAGAGAGAGGTTTCTCCATCGAGTATTTTGCCAAAGGCAAAATACTCTCCGTCGAAATGACATTCATCCCGGTCAATTAGAGTGAGGGAAAGAAAACCCCGGCGGTACAAATACCACTTAAACATTCAGAATTATCCCAATACCGCCGGGTTTTTCTTTCCCTCACTCCCACACAAAACAACCGGTGTCATCTCGAGCCCCCACCCCCGGAATACGGGGGCATAAAGCGATGATGACAATTAGTCTTTTGTCCAAAGATGCTGTTTTGAGATTAGTGAAATTTAAGGATATTTTTAGTCGGTAATTCTATTCCGGCCTGAAAGGCCAACTTACACTAGCCCAGGGCAAGCCACAATGAATATGCAGGCCGAAGGCCAAATATTCATTGAGCGGCGCCCTGGGTTATGACGTGAGGTAAACCTCGGCCTGAAAGGCCAGCTTAACAAGTGAGATTGAGATTAGGTGTAATATAACATTATTTGTCGGTGATATATTTTTAGGCAATTTTAAGTTGGCCTTCAGGCCGCCTGGCATAGCTGCCTATTTACCCAGGGCCCCGTTCAAGGAATATAAGACCTGCGGTCTTTTATTCCTTATCACTTTGCCCTGGGCTAGTGTAAGTTGGCCTTTCAGGCCGGAATAGCATTTCTGGCTTTAACCGCAAGAGTTTTGACCATTCTCCCACTTTTAGCACAATTATTATTAGTAGAACCCAAACCTTGTAGACTACATCAATTGCGAAAATGATAATTTTGAAAAATTGTAATTGCCTATTTCCTAAACTTTTATAAAAAGTTGTCATTAGTAGCCTCCACCCCCGGAATACAGGGGCATAAAGCGAAAATTACAAGGTGTTAATTATCAAGGAGATAATTAAACTTGTCATCAGTACCGAGAAGCCGCAGCGATAGCGAAGGCTTCGACGGGAGAGACCTCTCTCTCCGTCAAGTCCAAAAATGCTCATCCGAAACATCGTATCAACAACACCCAAAATCTAATCAGTACAAAAATCAACTAGCCAGATACTGCACCTGAGATAATTATAAATGACTGATTTTCTTACAACAACCAAATATTATATACTTAGGTTGACGCGCATGCCTGTCGGGGTTGGAAAGGATTATATATACACTTTTTAGAGCAGACTCATCAAGCAAAAAGTATAGGAGAAATTAGTATGAAGTAATTCACAAGAATGATCAATTTCATTAATGAGCCCGATGTGCATATAATTATAAGGAAAATTTTTTGTAATTTTTTTTATAAAATAAAGATAAAGATTAATTTGGAAAAACTTTTAATTCATAAAATTTGACTAGCTATGAGAATCTTTATCTTTTTTGTTTTATTTGCTATTAATTGTTCATTAGCTTGGACTCAAAATAATCAACCAATTGAGATTCTTCAAACATCTTGGGATAATCCTTATGGATATTCTCCAGGTGATTTACTCATAAAATCAAGTAATGAAATTTTATACTCTACTGGATGTGCCATAGCTTCTGGGACTTTATATTATTTATCAAATGAAATTCCAATGGGAAATGCTGAATACAAGCAAAATCAATTATTTCTCTGGCCAGCTATTTTATTTGGTGGAATGAGTATTTATTATTCTATCTCAAGTGTTGTTAGTCTAAGAAGAGCTGGAATATTGCTAAATGAAAATGGAATAGGTATATGTATATCATTATAATCCTACATAATTATGCAAATAAAAGCAGTAGGATATACTTCCCTCACTCCATTTGACCGGGATTAATGCCATTTCGACGGAGAGTGTTTTGCCCCAGGCAAAACCCTCGATGGAGAAACCTCTCTCTCCTTCCAATCAGATTTAAAGCTCTATATGATGCGCAGGGCTCAAGATTACCTCATTCAAAATCCATCCTCGGGTGCCGGATTAAATCCTCGTTGAGATTCTGGGGTGTATCATTTGTTTAGAACAATTCCTTAACCTCATTCTTTAAAAACTGAATAGCATTCTGAGTCGGACTGTTCTGCTGATTCATAGCATTTTCAAGTATTCGTTTGCTTAGATTAATTCCTTGGTCATCAGGTTTTAATTCCGCAGCACTTGTATTTATCAATTTTATCATTTCACTCCGTGCAACTTTGATTAATTCCCAGGCCTGGTTACTGATATAGGTCTGTTGTGACAGGTTGTGTTCATATTCTGTCCGCACATTATTTATCAGTTCATTCTGCATTTGGGCCACATTTAAGCTGGTGTTTTTAAATCTCATTACAAGAGAATCAGGTGAGATTCTCTCAAGGAACAGGATCAATCTCTCAAATGCCTGAAGTCTGATTGGCAATACGCTGTCTTTCTGATTCATGCTAAGTTCGATCTTTCTCTTTTTCTCTTCATTTCCAAGATAGACCTTAAGAACAAGGTAAGCTGTAAGAAAGACAATCAATGAAGGGAGTGTGTACTTAAGGATTTCCAGTATTTCTGTCATGTTAATAATTTTTTTAAACTAAAAAACTCAAAAACTTATCAAATTATTATAAAAAAGGTATTTTTGAACTTAATTCTCAATCAAGAGATTTCTTTTTTAACCAAATTTAAGAATACCTATGGAAAATCTATCAAAAAGATTAGCAAGTTTATCTCCTTCCGCAACAATTGCAATGAATCAAAAAAGCAGGGAGATGAAAGATAAGGGTGTGGATGTTGTTAATCTCAGTGTTGGAGAACCGGATTTTTTTACTCCCGATCATATAAAAGCTGCGGCAAAGAAGGCCATTGATGATAATTTTTCATTTTACGCTCCCGTTCCCGGTTATCCTGAGTTGCGTAAGGCCGTTGTAAATAAATTCAGGAGGGAAAATGACCTTGAATACAGTCCTGATGAGATTGTGGTTTCAACCGGCGCTAAACATTCGATTGCCAATGTTATGATGAGCATTATTGATCCGGGTGATGAAGTTATTGTACCTTCTCCTTACTGGGTTAGTTATGTGGAACAGGTTAAAATTGCGGAAGGAAAAAACGTGATCATTGATGCGACAATTGAGGATGAATTTAAAATTACCCCCGATCAGCTTAAAAATGCGATATCACCCCGGACAAAGGCACTGCTGCTTTGTTCACCATCAAATCCTACCGGAAGTGTTTATTCATATAAGGAACTGGAAGGTCTGGTTGAAGTCCTGAAGGAACATCCCGGCATATTTGTGATTTCCGATGAGATTTATGAGCACATTAATTTCGTTGGCAAACATACCAGCATAGCCCAGTTTCCGGGTATGAAGGAAAGAACTGTAGTTGTAAATGGTGTTTCCAAAGCCTATGCAATGACAGGATGGAGAATTGGTTATATCGGAGCCCCTCTCTGGATAGCCAAAGCCTGCAATAAATTGCAGGGTCAGATGACATCCGGTGCCACTTCTGTCGCACAGCGGGCCGCCATTGAAGCTCTGGAAGGAGACCAGTCCTGCGTCGAGGATATGAAAAAAGCTTTTGTCAGGAGAAGGGACTTGCTTATTGACAGGCTCAAAAAAATTGATGGTGTGAAATGCATTGTTCCTGAAGGTGCTTTTTATGTTTTTCCTGATATGAGTGCATTCTATGGAAAATCTTTCTCCGGGGGTAAAATAGAAGGATCTATGGACCTTTGTCTTTACCTGCTCGAAAAAGGTCATATCGCTACCGTCCCGGGTGAGGCTTTTGGTGCTCCGGATAATATACGTATTTCATATGCCAACTCTGATGAGAATCTTGTGAAGGCAATGGACAGATTGGAGAATGCATTGGCCGAGTTAAAATAGGTAGTATAGCTATTCTACTGATAGCCGACTTTATTGCAGGCAATACTTACACTCTCACCAATACCGATTTATCGATATGACTTACAAGATAATGCTCAAACATTATCGACTAACTCCTTCCGGATGAGAAGCAGAAAAACCTACTAGTTTCTGTCCATAATTTCCGATATTTGCGTTTCGCTCACAGTCATGCAACAATTGGGAGCATTCAAGCGTTTCAGATTTACATGTTTTTACTTTAATTAATAGCACACTATGGTTAGAAGAAAAATATCCAGAAAAAAACCTGGTTACATGCGGATATCATTATGGCTGGTGTTAATTGCAATTATTGTGGTATTTATCATTGCCATCCGGATGTACCGCACAGTCTTTTTACCTGCCATGGATATGGATGAAGGTGATAAAATAGTGCTTTATGTTCCCTCAGATGCAGATTATGATTGGTTGGTGCAAAAACTCGATGAGGAAAATGTTATTAAAGATAAAAAAGCCTTTCAATGGCTGGCAAATAAGAAAAATCTGGATAACAATCTAAAGCCCGGAAGATATATTATTGAGCCGGGAATGAATAATAATCAACTTGTGAACATGATCAGAGCCGGTAATCAGTCACCGGTTATATTTACTTTCAATAATTTAAGGACACTGGAAGAGTTGGGGGGAATTGCCGCTGGGGTGTTTGAAAAGGATTCGGCAAGTTTTTCATCCTTTTTAACTGATCCGGAAACCGCAAGTGAATCAGGCTTTACTCCTGAGTCTTTTCCGGCTATGTTCATACCTAATTCTTATGAATTCTACTGGACAACCTCACCCGAAGAGTTTGTAAAAAGGATGAAAAGGGAATACATAGCCTTCTGGTCCAAGGGAAGAGAGAAGAAAGCTGAAAAGTTAGGTCTGACAAAGTTGGATGTATCTGTTCTGGCATCCATAGTTGAGCAGGAAGCGCTTCATCCTGATGAGAATGCCAGGATTGCAGGGGTGTTTCTAAACAGACTGGAAAGGGGAATTCCTTTACAATCGGATCCTACGATAATTTATTCCCTGCAGGATTTTAGCATACGAAGAGTCCTGAATGTTCATAAAGCAATTGTTTCACCCTATAATACCTATCTTAATAAGGGTTTGCCTCCCGGTCCAATTAGTATACCCAGTATTGCTGCCATTGATGCAGTATTGGAGCATGAGGAACATAATTACATATATTTTTGTGCCAAACCGGATTTTTCCGGGTATCATAATTTTGCAAGAACTCTCTCTCAACATAACAAAAACGCACGTTTATATCAGCAGGCGCTTAATAGACGGAAAATATACAGATAAAAGAGTGTAGTAGCGATAAATATCGTAATTTCGTTATATGAAGAGAATTAAGTTTGGAACAGATGGCTGGCGGGGAGTTATTGCCAAGGATTTTACTGAGGATAATCTCATACGGCTCAGTCTTGCCTGCTCAAACTGGTTACTCAGAAAATACCAGGATGCGTCGGTAGTTATTGGATACGATTGTCGGTTTGGAAGCCGGATGTTTGCTGAAACGGTGGCAAAAATAATGGCTTTCAAAGGAATATATGTCTTTCTCTCCGACAGATTTACTTCTACACCTGCTCTTTCATTGTCTGTCAGAAAATTATCCTGTAATCTAGGGGTTATGATTACTGCCAGCCATAATTCCTATGAGTATAACGGATTTAAATTGAAGTCTTTCAACGGCGGACCCATGCTTAATGAGGACATTTCGGATATTGAAAACCTGATAATTTATGAGAATGAGGTAGATATAGGTTTGATCCGCATGGATGATATGCTAAGAAAAAAGATGATCATCGATCTCAATATTGAAGAGATGTATTTAGAAGAGATAAAGTCAAATTTCAACTTTGATTTACTATCCTCTTCAGCTCATAAAATCGCAGTAGATCCTATGTATGGAAGCGGACAAAATGTTCTTCCCTCTTTATTTCCAAAGATTAAATCCATACATAACAAACAGGATTATTCTTTCGGTAACACTCCTCCTGAACCCCTTGAAAAAAATCTTGGAGAGTTTAAGGAATATATTAAAAACCGAAAAAGTATAAAACTGGGTATTTGCCTTGATGGAGATGCCGACCGGATCGCATTGATTGATGAAAATGGAGTGTACCTTGATTCCCATAAAATTATCCTTCTCCTTATCCATTATCTCGCAGGATACAAAAATCAGAAGGGAATCATTGTTACCGGCTTTTCTTCTACGGTGAAAATTGAAAAACTGGCTGAGTATTATAGCTTACCGGTACAGAGAGTGAAAATCGGTTTTAAAGAGATATCAAGACACATGCAGAATGAAGACGTTCTGGTAGGAGGGGAGGAATCCGGAGGAATAGGTGTTAAAGGCCATATTCCCGAAAGGGATGGAATCTGGATGGCAATGTTAATTTGGCAGTGGATGGAGGAGAGTGGCAAATCTTTGACAAGTCTGCTGGATGAGATCTTCAGTATTACAGGAAAATTTGCATTTGCCAGGTCGGACCTGCGGATAGATAAGGAATTAAAGACAAAAGTCCTGATGAATCTTGATGCTCTGATTTATAAAAGTTTCGGGTCATATAATGTTATCACAACAGAGGATATGGATGGGGTTAAATACTTTTTTGACCATTCAACCTGGCTGATGATAAGGCCTTCAGGTACAGAACCTGTGCTCCGTACTTATGCTGAAGCAGAAACCAGCGAGGAAGCCGAAAAGATACTCGAAATCGCAAGGGAGGTTATCCTGAACTCCTGAGTTCACTGCGGATCACCGATTATTTTTACCTCTCTTTCAAGTTCTATTTGGAATAGATCTTTTACTGCACTCTGGATCTTTTCGGAGAAAGTGTAAATTTCATCACCGGTGGCATTTCCGTAATTTACAATTACCAGAGGTTGTTTAGGCCAGGTACCGGTTTGATTCTCTCTTACTCCTTTCCACCCAGCCTTTTCGATCAGCCATGCCGCAGGTATTTTTATTTTTTCTTCTGAAGGATAGGACGGTATGTCGGGATATTGATCTTTAAGCGCTGAAAAATTTTCTGCATCAACTACCGGGTTCTTGAAAAAACTTCCGGCATTCCCGGTTTCTTTCGGATCGGGTAATTTGCTTTCTCTTATCTCTATGATGCATTTTCTGAGGTTGATGAGGTCTTTTTTTTCTTTGCTGTTGAAAATAGTTTCCAGATTTCCGTAATTCAGATTAAACCCTGGATTTTTATCCAGTCTGAATGCAACGGAAAAAATGATGAATTTGCCTCTCAGCTCTTGCTTGAAAATACTGTTCCGGTATCCGAACTTACAATCCTTATTAAGTAATTTCTTTTTATCACCTGTTTCAATATCAATGCCTTCTACCCATAATATCCTGTCTTTTGCTTCTACTCCGTATGCACCGATATTTTGCACAGGTGCCGATCCCACTGTCCCGGGAATAAGCGAAAGGTTTTCAATTCCGGAATAATTATGTTCACAACAATATTGCACAAATGAATCCCAGTTCTCACCGCAAAAAGATTCTATATCAACATAAAGTTCATTTTCATTAATTATTCTTATTCCTTTAATGTCGGGATGAATAACAGTCCCTTTATAATCATTTCTGAACAAAAGGTTACTTCCTTCCCCAATAATCAAATGATCATCAGGAATGCCTTCATGAATATAACTTTCCAGGTCTGTCAGGGAATCAAGGTAAATATAATTACGGGCATTTGCCTCAATACCGAAAGTGTTAAATTCTTTTAGGGAGAAATTGTTGTGTCGACTGATCATAATTTCGAAATTGATACAAAGATAAGTTTTCACTAATAAATGATTGAAGTAAATGAGGTTTATTTTATAACTTCGACGCGGATAATAAATTTTGAAAAAGAAGATCTACATAAGTGTAATTAATGATCTGGTTACCGATCAGAGAGTTCATCGAATTGCCAGAACAATCGGGGGCTCAGGATATCCGGTTACCGTAATTGGCCGAAAGTTTAAAAATTCCGGATCCTGTAAACTTCCTGGCATTGAAATCAGAAGATTTCGTCTGATTTTCAACCGGGGCTTTCTCTTTTACGCATCCTTTAATATTCGGTTGTTTTTTTATCTGATAACGCGTCGTGGAAAGCTAGTCCTCATTTCAAACGATCTGGATACTCTGCCTGCAAATTATCTGGTCTCAAAAATCAGAAACAGAAATCTTATTTATGATAGTCATGAATATTTTACGGAGGTTCCGGAGCTGCAGGGAAGAAAATTTGTGAAAAATTTCTGGACACGCCTGGAAAAAATGTTTGTTCCCCATGTCGATGCCGCTTATACGGTTAACGAAAGTCTTGCTAAAATGTATTCCGCAAAGTATGGCATTGAATTTGACGTTGTAAGAAATGTACCTGACAGATTTATAGAAGAAAAGGAGTTTTCTTTACCGGAAGAAGTTAAAAACTCTTCTTTTATAATTTACCAGGGCGCTGTTAACAAAGATCGCGGATTGGAGGAAATTATTGAAATCATTTATGAAGAAAGAACATTCAAACTCATAATTGCGGGCGATGGTGATGTTATTAAGGCTCTCAAAAAGAAAGTAAAGTTTCTGGATATTGAAGCTAATGTTTTTTTTACCGGTAAGCTAAGGCCCCAGGAATTAAAGTGGCTTACAAGACAGGCTTCACTTGGAGTTTCACTGGAGAAGAAAACAAACCTTAATTATTATTACGCTCTCCCAAATAAGATCTTCGATTATATTCATGCCGGTATTCCGGTCTTATGTTCTGGCTTCCCCGAAATGCGAAAAATTGTTCAGGGCTATGAAGTGGGAAGAATAACCGATCCTGAAAATAGAAAGGAGATACGGAGATTAATAGAATTAATGCTTGAGGATGAAGAGACAAGAAGAAAATGGAAAAACAATACCCGAATTGCTGCTGAAGAGCTGAATTGGGGAAATGAACAAAAGAAACTTTTGAGTATTTATAAAAAAGTAGGGATTGAATTGAACATAAATCCCGACTAAAATTATTAATAATGAAAAATATGACAACAAGCAAAAACCTGTTTTTAACTTTTCTTATTCTTGTACTGATACCAGTAGCAGGATACGGACAGATTGAGTTCAGGGAAATTGAAAAAGAAGAAGAATGGAACACTGCAATAGAAGATGCAAAAGCATCCGGAAAACTGATTTTCCTGGATATTTATGCCACCTGGTGTGGTCCATGCAAATATCTGGAAAATAATGTATATACCGACACAGGCCTCGGTGCTTACTATAACGATAATTACATCAATCTTAAAATGGATGGAGAAACTACTTTTGGCGCACAAATGGCCAGGAAGTATTCTTTGAGTGCCTATCCTACTATGTATTATCTGAATGCCGATGAAAAAGTAATCACAAAACTTGTGGGAGTGAGAGAAGCAGAGCCTCTCACTACTATTGGTGAAACGATATCGGAAAATGCAGAACGCCTCAGTTATTATGAAAAAAATTTCAGGACAGGGAACCTGAATGCTATTGAATTAATGAATTACCAGGGATTGCTTGCAAAAACCGAGCAAACGGAACTGGCAAACGAAGTTGCAAATATGATCATTCCCTCCCTGAAAGAAGAGGATATCCTCAGCCCTGAATTTAAGAGTATCGTGATTAATTCTTCTACTGATATCGATGGCAAAGTGTATCAGATTGTTAGTGAAAACAGGGAAAAACTTAATGAGACCTGGTCAGATCAGGAGATCGATCAGCTTTTTGCCAATATTTTTAATGCCACCTTGTTCAGGGCGATTTCCAATAATGATCTGGAATTGCTACAGCGTATACTAAATGACTTTCTTCCGGTATATATGGGTGAGGATTCGGATGAACTCTCTCAGGGAATTTTCGCTACGAAAAAATTATATTACGCCAATACAGGCGACTGGGATAAATACGGAGAGCTGGTGATAAATGAATATAAAGGAAAATATCAGGGAGATGACACCTTTCTTTACCGGCAATCCTATGAAACAGCGAATGAATACAATCAAAGCCGGGAAGCAGTCGATCTGGCCTTGCAGTGGATGAGTAAAGCAAATGAAATTAATCCGTCTTTTGAAAATCTCGTTCTTACTGCCTTTTTGCATGGAATGAGTGGTGAATACCAGGAATCCCGGGATCTTGTTGAAAAGGTTAAAGCTATGGAGATAACTGAGGAACAGCAGAAAGTCCTGGATCAGCTTATAAGCCGGATAGAAAACGCACCCTCCAATTAGTGTTCGGAGGCAAGGATCTTGCTGTGCATATCAGGATCGGTTATTCCTTCCGTATTAATCAGCAGGAAACTTGTGTTTTCATTTAGTTGCAAGGATTCCCTCACAGGCTTGAGCTTATCGTTTTCATAAAGGGCAATAAGTCCTCCAAGACCGGAAGCCCCCGATTCACATGTTCTGATTCCCGAGGAATACAATTCTTTTACTGCAATTTCAGAGTACCCGTCATCAATGGAGATAAAGGCATCGGCCATATCGCTGATAATTTCCCATGCCATTAATGAGGGGGTCCCGCAATTCAGTCCGGCCATTATTGTATTCTGGCTTTTTGAAGTTGTGCTTAATTTTCCATTTTTCGCAGATTCGAGCAGACAGTCGGATTCCAGAGGTTCAAGAATAATATATTTTGTCTTTTTAAGCCCCGGACTACGACTGAGATATAACATTGTGGAGGCAGCCCAGCTACCTACTCCCGATTGAAGTATAATAACTTCAGGAGGAGTGCAGCTACCGTTTTTCAACTGATCCTCAATTTCTTTTATGATAGTTGTATATCCGGCACAAATCAGATTGGGGAAATGTTCATAGCCAGGCCAGCTGGTATCCTGGATGAGAACATGGTTTTTCCTATTACCGGCTTTTTTTGCCTGTTCTACGGCATCATCATAATCGCCGTTCACAATGATCACTTCTGCACCTTCTTCTTCAATAAATTTAACACGTGAATCCACTGTCGAATCGGGCATATAAACCCTGGCTTTATGACCGAAAATCCGGGCACTCCATGCTACAGCCCTTCCATGATTCCCGTCTGTTGCCGTACAAAAAGTGAATTGTCCTTTGTTTTTTTTGAGAAAATTCCCGATTGCCCAGGATGCCCCCAGTGATTTAAAAGCGCCAACGCTGAATCGTTGAGATTCATCTTTCAGACATATTACCGGTTTGGTCCGGAGTTGAAAATTTAGTTTCAGGTTGAAGAGGGGAGTGGGGGAATAGGCGGGAAGGCTTTTATGAAATTCGAACACATCCTTGGTAAAATAGTTCTCCAGGGAATAGTTTCTCCGGCGCTTTCCTGTATTTATAAAAAAATCAGTTTTTAGATTCATTAGATATCAAGAAGAAGTTTTTCCGGATCCTGTCCACCGAACAACATATGCCCGGGAGTTTCCAGCAGCTCTTTTACCTTTACCAAAAAACTCACTGATTCCCGGCCATCAACTATCCTGTGATCATAGGATAAGGCAATATACATCATTGGACGGATCTCCACCTTGCCATTTATGGCGACAGGCCTCTCAATAATATTATGCATTCCAAGGATGGCAGCCTGGGGAGGATTGATAATCGGGGTGGATAACATTGAGCCAAAAATACCCCCGTTTGTAATGGTAAACGTGCCTCCTGCCATATCATCAATGCTGATCCTGTTCTTTCTTGCTTTTGCTGCCAGTTCATTGATCTTTGTTTCTATTTCAGCAAGACTCATGGTTTCGGTATTCCTGAGTACCGGGACCATAAGCCCCTTTTCTGTCTGAACCGCAATACCAATATCACAGTATTCCGGAGTTATGATCTTATCGTCTTCTATTCTGCTGTTCACAAGAGGATATACTTTGAGCGCTTCTGTAACAGCTTTGGTGAAAAAGGACATAAATCCCAGCTTTACATCATGTTTTTCAATGAATTTCGACTGATATTTTTTTCTCAGGCCGATGATTTCCGACATGTCAGCCTCATTAAAAGTAGTGAGCATTGCGGTTTCATTCTTTACCGCAACAAGTCTGTTACTGAGCTTCTTCCTCAGATTACTCATTTTCTCTTTTTTCTCATTCCGGCTTCCGGTTTTCGAAACATTGAAATTACCTGAAGAATCTGCCTTCAGGGCATATTTCACTTCTCTGGTGCTGATCTTCTTCAGTCCCCTGATGATGTCCTCAGGCTGAAGGCCATGTTCCTCCATCATTTCCCTGGCCAAAGGAGTGGTTTTTATTTTTTTTTCCTCTATGGCAGAAGAAGATATATCTTTTGTTTTTTCTTCTTTGATTGTTCCTTTCTCATCCTTTTCTTTTAACTCGGTTTGCTGTTCTTTTGCCTTATCCGATTCTTCTTTTTTGTTTTTATCCGCAGCTTTCTCTTCAGAGCCGGAGTCTTTCTTTTTTCCTGCTTTGGAAGGATCAATGGTACAAACAACGGATCCTACTCCAACGGTTTCTCCTTCTTCTTTCAGGATTTTAATTTCTCCCGATTCTATTGCTATCAGAGGAAGTGTGGCCTTTTCGGATTCAATTTCACCGATTTCCTGGTCTTTTTCCACATAATCTCCCGATTCCACAAACCAAGAAGCTATTTCAACTTCTGAGATGGATTCTCCGGGACTGGGTATTTTTACTTCTGTAGCCATAATCTAGCGGTATATTATTCTTCAAAATAATAATGTTGTTTTAAAATTTCTTTTCTTGAACTTCCAACCACACACTGTAAACCGCAATATTTATTGTTGAGTTCACAATCGCAACGGCGAAATACTTTATTTATAATCTCCTTTTGCTGAATTTCATGTATTTTATATAAGCCTGTGGCCGGGCTTCCACTGGGCTCACGGGTAACATGCACGAGGTTTTCCTCTTTCAAAAGATTCTGAATATAGTACCATGCACCCATATTTTCAGGTTCTTCCTGAACCCAAAGCTTTAACAGGGTATTTTTATATTTTTTTATTATTTCCCTTATCGCGGAGTAAGGGAAAGGATGAAGCTGTTCAATTCTGACCAATGCTATATCTTTTGCATTGAGTTCATTTTTTCTGGCCAGCAGATCATAATAAATTTTTCCTGAGCAAAAAACAATTCTTCTCACTTCTTCAACATCAACATCATTGTCATCAATTACAGGCTGAAAATTCATTTTTTCCAGGTCATCCAGACTTGACCTGCATTCCGGATGCCTGAGAAGACTCTTAGGTGTGAATATGATTACTGGTACTCTGAAGTTTCTTTTGAGATGCGATCGCAACAGGTGAAACATATTGGCGGGAGTAGTGGGGTTAACGATCTGCATGTTGCCATTGGCGGCGATGGAAAGAAACCTCTCTATGCGTGCACTGGAATGTTCCGGCCCCTGACCTTCGAAACCATGTGGCAGATACAGAACAAGTCCGTTCATTACCCCCCATTTTTCTTCCGCTGCCCCTATGAACTGATCAATAATTACCTGTGCAACATTCACAAAATCACCAAATTGGGCCTCCCATATGGTCAGGTCATAAGGGCTGGCCACTGCGTAACCATACTCGAAGCCCATTACCCCGTATTCATTTAAAGGTGAGTTATAAATATCAAAACTTCCTTGTTCTTCAGAAATATGTTGCATGGGAAGATAATTCTGATCCGTATCTTCGATAACCATAGCAGCATGCCTGTGGGCAAAAGTTCCTCTCATGCTGTCCTGACCGCTCAGTCTTACATTATGTCCTTCAACAAGTAAGCTCGCGTAGGCAAGCAATTCCCCAAGGGCCCAGTCTACCTTATTGTCCAAAGCCATTTTTGTTCTGTCCTCCAGTAATTTTACAATCTTTTTGAAGAACATATGATTATCCGGAAGTGTATTAATTTTAACGGCAAGATCCTTTAGTTTTTCTACAGAGACACCTGTATTAATTTGCTTCTCAAAATAACCGGGCTCAGGATATTTTAATCCTTTCCATTCTTCTTTGAGAAACTGCTGTATCACTACCTTTTTAAGGGTTCTTGCTTTTTTCAGCTTGGTTTCAAGGATGCTGTCAAAATCCTTCTGGATATCTTTGATAACCTCAAGGGTGTAGATTTTTTGCTTAATTAATTTTTCAGCGTAGATGTCCCGTGGATTTGGATGATTAGCTATGGCTTTGTAGAGGATTGGCTGTGTAAATCTGGGTTCATCTCCTTCATTATGACCATATTTTCTGTACGAAAGTATGTCGATAAAAACATCCGTATGGAAGGTTTGCCTGTATTCCATGGCTATTCTGATGGTATGCACCAGTGCTTCAACATCATCTCCGTTAACATGAAAAATAGGCGATTTTGTAACTTTGGCAATATCAGTACAATAAGTACTGGACCTGGAGTCCAAATAACTAGTGGTAAATCCTACCTGGTTGTTGATCACAAGATGCAGGGTTCCGCCCGTTTTATAGCCGTTAAGATCCGACATTTGAATAACTTCATAAACCACACCCTGTCCTGATATGGCTGCATCCCCGTGAATAATGACGGGGGCGAGTTTTTTTACATCACCCTGGTAACGGTGATTGATCCTCGATTTTGCGATACCCTGAATAACCGGTGTGGCCGATTCGAGATGCGAGGGATTAGGGGCAAGGTTTAAGATGACTTTTTTCCCGTTTCGTGTTGAGATTGTATTGCCATATCCCAGATGATATTTAACATCCCCGAGTGCAATTCCTTCTTCATATTCTTCACCTTCAAATTCCTTAAATAACCTCTCATAGGGCTTTTGAAGAACATTTGCCAAAACGTTCAGACGGCCTCTGTGTGCCATGCTGATAGAAAATTCCTGTATTCCCAGGTCTGCTCCGTGGTCAATTGCTTCCCTGAGAGCTGGTATAAGGGTTTCTGCTCCTTCAAGTGAAAATCTTTTCTGGCCGGTGAACTTCTTATGAATAAAACTCTCAAATCCTACTGCATGTTTTAAATGCATAAAGATTTCTTTTTTTTCTTCGTTAGAAAATTCGGTCCGGTTCATATCTTTTTCAATCCGGTTTGTGAGCCATTCGACCTTTTCCGGATTCCGGATAAACATGAACTCCGAACCTATGGATGCACGGTAAGTTTTTGTCAGATAATCAGCAATATCTCTAAGTCGGGCTTTTCCGATACCAATTTGTTTACCTGCAAAGAATTCAGTGTCAAGATCACTTTCAGACAAGCCGTAATTTTCCAGGTCAAGGGTGGGGAAGTATTTTCTCCTTATTCTTACCGGATTTGTTTCGGTAAATAGATGGCCCCGTTTTCGGAATGCCTCAATATAATTGATAACCTTGAATTCTTTGTCCATAACCTCTGACCCTGGATCTTCCGGTCTGTAATTACGGTTTGCAAATTCAAAGCCTTCGAAAAATCGTTTCCAGGTGGGGTCCAGTGATGAAGGGTCTTCTTTATAGGTTTTATATAAATCATTGATTGCCTTTAGATCTCCGCTTCCCAAATATGACAAATCGTCCATAGTTTATTATTAGAAGATAAAAACTCTTTAAAAGTAAGAAACTTTTAAAATCTGACCGGTCGTTTGTTAATATAAACAACATGCCACAAACTTGCAAAATATTGCAGGTTCGCTGCAGGTAAAACTTCCTGGCCGCATTCTGGTCGGGAAAATGAAATAAATATTACTCATCCAATTTATAAATAATTCATTAAAAAGAATGGCTACTTCAGGTTTTTAAACATCCCGGATGAACTTTTTGTTTAATTTTTTTTTTCTATAATCGCATAATAAAATATAGGCTGACTTGGCCAGGAAAAACTGTCTGTTTTTTTGAATCCAAAAAATGAATGTCAGTTTTTTCTTTTTCATTAGTAACTGTTTACAGACGAAAAATAGGTTTGGAGATCTATAAAAGAAAGCGGCATAAATATAATCAGTAATCGATAATGCAAAATGAATTTTTAAGATATTGCTTTTCTCTTCGCTCTATTGTTTTATATTTGTGTTTTTTCCGAAAAATATCACACTAATTAATAATACCTATAAAACATGAAAATTGGAATTCTGAAAGAATCCCCGGGTGAAAACAGGGTTGTTATGCTTCCCGAAACCGTTTCCTCCCTGATGGATCAAAAAGCTGAAGTTCTGGTTGAAAAAGATGCCGGGCTCAGGTCCTATGCCCCCGATGGTGCTTATGAAGATATTGGAGCCAGGATTGAAAGCCGTTCGAATATCCTGAAAAATTCCGACATTCTTTTAATGATCCATCCATTGAAAAGGGATGAACTTAAGAAACTCAGAAAGGAACAGATCCTTATCGCGGTCTTCAATCCTTTCTTTAATCTTGATCTGGTAAAAGAAATTGCAGAAATGGGACTTTTGACCTTCAGCATGGATCTCATCCCCCGTTCAACAAGAGGACAGGCAATGGATATCCTTTCCTCACAAGCTACCGTTGCAGGTTACAAGGCCGTCCTTACAGCTGCCGGAATTTCGGGTGAATTCCTCCCTATGTTTATGTCGGCAGCAGGAACAATCAAGCCTTCAAAAGTATTGATACTGGGTGCCGGTGTAGCCGGGCTTCAAGCAGTTGCCACTGCCAGAAAGCTTGGAGCTGTCGTTCATGTATTTGATGTACGTGCTGCCGTGAAAGAGGAGGTTATGAGCCTCGGCGGTAAATTTGTTGAGGTGGAGGGAGCAAAAGATGATGCAGCAGCCGGTGGATATGCTGTGGAGCAAACAGAGGATTTTAAAAAGAAACAGCAGCAGGCAATTCATGATCAGAGTGTGAAATCGGATATTATAATCAGTACGGCGCAGATATTTGGTCGGGAAGCACCTGTTTTAATTAAAAAAGAAACCGTGGAACAGATGAAACCCGGTTCGGTGATCATCGACCTGGCTGCTTCAACCGGTGGCAACTGTGAACTGACAAAAGATGGAGAACTGTATGAGCACAATCAGGTCAAAATCCTCGGTAAATCGGATTTTCCTTCTGATATGCCTACCGATGCAAGCCGCATGTTTGGAAAAAATGTCCTGAATTTTCTCAATCTTATAATTAATGAAGAAGGCGGGCTGAATCTCGATTATGAGGATGAGATCATCGGTCAGACCTGTCTTACCAGGGATAATGAGATAGTTCACGAAAAAGTAAAAGAAAAAGCAAAATAAATCCTGATGATTATGGAAAACTTTATGAATTTTTTGTGGGATAACCGTGAAGCAATATTTATTGTGGTCCTTTCGGTTTTTCTTGGAATTGAAGTGATATCGAATGTTCCTTCAGTTCTGCATACTCCGCTTATGTCCGGTGCAAATGCCATTAGCGGGGTTATTATTATAGGAGGTATCATCCTGGTTGGCCATGCCAGCACAAGTTTTGAATGGATACTGGGTATCCTGGCTCTTCTTTTTGGTACACTGAACGTTGCCGGTGGTTTTGTTGTAACCGACCGTATGCTGGAGATGTTCAAGAAGAAGAAAAAGAAATGATAATTATCCCTTAAAAAATGACTTTTTCATTATTAGGGATTATTATCCAGTCAGTAAAAATTAATTATCAGTAGAAAAAAAATAGATCATGATTAATTCAATATTACTTTCAGTTCCTTCCACGGGGCAGTTTATACTCGAATATAGCTATCTCCTGGCGGCAATTATGTTTGTGGTCGGTCTTAAGCTGCAATCCAACCCCGATTCAGCAAGAAAAGGAAATTTATGGGCAGGTTCCGGTATGCTTCTGGCAATGGTAACCACCTTGCTGCTGCATAAGGAAAATGGTTCTTCGATTTCCTCAACCAATGCAATAGTCATTATTGCGACTATTATCATGGGTGCGATTATTGGAACCATAATTGCCCGTAAGGTAAAAATGACAGCGATGCCTCAACTGGTATCCTTTTTTAACGCTACAGGGGGTGCCGCATCTGCGCTTGTTGCACTTATTGAATATTCCAAACCCGGTAACTCGGCTATTCTGGTTACTCTCCTGGGTCTGGTAATTGGTAGTATTGCCTTCAGCGGCAGTATGATTGCTTATGGGAAACTGGATGGTAAGGTAAAGGATGTATTTGCAGGTTTTATGACTTATATGAATCTGATCTTCCTTGCGGTTATAATTATCCTTGTAGTAGTTATTCTGACGGGTGATGCTCCTGCCAATGTAAAACAATATATGGTATATGGACTGCTTGCGCTGAGTCTGATCTATGGTGTAACTTTTGTATTGCCTATAGGTGGCGCCGACATGCCTGTTGTAATATCATTACTTAACTCCTTTACGGGAATTGCTGCCGCTCTTGCCGGTTTCATATATGGCAATGAAGCCATGAAACTCGGTGGTATTTTTGTTGGTGCCGCTGGAACTATTCTCACACTTCTGATGTGTAAAGCTATGAACCGTTCGTTGATAAATGTTATTGTCGGTGCCTTTGGCGGGGGAGGTTCAGCATCCGATAAAGAAGCGGGAACTATTAAGGAGATTTCTGTTCCCGATGCAAGTGTGTTGTTAAGTTACTCCGGCAAAGTTGTTATAGTGCCCGGTTACGGGCTTGCCGTTGCCCAGGCTCAGCATATTTGTCATGAAATGGAGTCAATTCTGGAAGAAAACGGTGTTGAGGTGAAATACGCCATTCATCCGGTTGCAGGACGTATGCCCGGTCATATGAATGTTCTTTTGGCCGAAGCTGATGTGCCATATGATAAACTCCTTGAAATGGATGAAATTAATCCCGATATGGCAAATGTGGATGTTGCAGTTGTGATCGGAGCTAATGACGTGGTTAACCCTGCTGCTCTTGACGATCCCGGCAGTCCGATCTATGGAATGCCTATCATAAAGGTACACGAAGCAAAAAACATTATCGTGATGAAAAGAGGTATGGGAAAAGGTTATGCCGCTATTGAAAACCATCTATTCTATAATGATAAAACCCGGATGCTTTTTGGAAATGCAAAAGATTCCCTACAAAAACTTGTTTCCGAGATAAAATCTCTATAAACCCTAATCTATCTATGAAAGGAGAAGGTTGTTCCTGCTTGGGGAACAGCCTTTTTTTTTGTCAAGTAATCTTAGGCCTTCAACACTCTTACTGGTACTTTCATCAATTCATAACCACCCGGAAAAATTATCTTTATACACTCATAGATATCTAAATATGCATAATATCACATGCATTTGCTTCCCTACCACTTCTTAGTAAGTGTCTATTATGTAATGTTATATCTATTACAAAAAACTTTAAAAGTAGGTGTTCACCATAAATTTATAAAGCTTCTTTTCTATTGTGAATAAAGAATTTAGATAGATTCGGGACCGAAACTTAATTGTTAATAACTCGTTAAAGAAGCTAAATCTCTGATTTACATTAATCACTATTTTTGACCGGGATAATTTTATGGTTTTCAGCAAAGGATATTATACATGGACGAAAAAGGCATTACACCAGCCCTCAGGCTTGTGCTTTGCCTTTTTGCTTATCTTTTTGCTGTCTGCTCTTCAGCCTGCGTCTTCCCAGAAGATAAGTCGCGATGAATATACAGGTCAATGGCTCGATGATTTGTCATGGACCGATGGCTCCAATCCTGGAATTGCCGGAATTAATCAGAATGTTACCATTAATGGAACAATAAAACGTTCGGGCGACCTGGACTTTAACAATGGTAACCTGACCGTTAATGATACTCTTTTGATCTTCGGTAATCTTAGCCTGGGAAATAATTCGGATTTTACCATTAACGAAGGAGGAGTTGTAGTAGTTTATGGAAATTATTTATCAGAGAACAAGGTAAATGCAATTGCCGGGGGATACTTCGTCGTGATGGGGACTTTTGAGCAAAAGGGGGCAGATAATCAGGGGTCCTTTTCTGTTACTTCAGGAAGTGTATATATTTTTGATGAAGGTGCTAAAATTAAGGAAGGAACGGATTATTCCGATCTGAGTTGTCCTGATCCTGATGATTATCCGGACAATTGTGCATATGGAAATGAAACAGATTTTGCCTCTGATCCCTTGTCTGATTTTGTCACAGGCGGTGGATATTTTATAACAGCTTCAGGACCTCTGACAGTTTGCGGACCTACAGGGTCAGTCGATCTTTCTGTTCCTGATGAAGGAGATTCCTATCAGTGGTTCATGGATGGAAATCCTGTTACAGGTGCCAATTCCTATCAATATACAGCGACGGAAACCGGTAGTTATTATGTAGAAATAATTATTAACTCCTTTATTTCCGAAACCGATTCTGTTGTATTTACTATTAATTCCCTTCCTCTTGTTACTTTTTCGGAAATAGCAACTGACACATGTGAAAATACAACCGCCTTTGATCTTACCCAGGGAAGTCCTGCCGGAGGAATCTACAGCGGCCCTGGCATTACCACGTCACCTGAATTCGATCCATCAATAGCCGGAGCCGGCACCCATACAATAAGCTATAGCTATACCGATGGTAATGGATGTGTAAACACAACCACTCAAACTATAACAGTTAATTCCCTTCCTGCAGTAAGTTTTGACAATATTACAGATATATGTGAAAATGCCGCCGCCTTTGATCTTACCCAGGGAAGTCCTGCCGGAGGAACCTACAGCGGCCCCGGTATTACCACATCACCTGAATTTGATCCATCTGTTGCCGGAGTTGGAACGCACACCATAACTTATACCTATACTGAGGTTGATGGCTGCACTAATTCAGCCACTCAGACCATCACCGTAAACCCCCTTCCAACAGTTACTTTCGCAGCAATTGCCGATGTTTGTGAAGATGCCACAGACTTTACCCTCACGGAAGCCTCACCCGCCGGAGGCAGCTATTCCGGAACAGGCGTAAGTGGCGATGTTTTCAGTCCCTCAACAGCCGGTTCAGGCAGTCATACTATAACTTATACCTTCACTGATGCTAATGGCTGTACTAATTCAGCCACGCAAACCATTACAGTAAATCCCCTTCCAGTAGTTACTTTCGCTGCTGTTACCGATGTATGTGAAAGCTCCGCTGCTTTCAATCTTACCGGAGGAAGTCCGGCCGGCGGAACTTACAGCGGACCAGGTATTACCACTTCACCGGAATTTGATCCCTCTGCTGCCGGCATTGGAACGCACACCATAACCTATACATTTGCCGATGGCAATGGCTGCACTAATTCAGCCACTCAGACCATCACCGTAAATCCCCTTCCAACAGTTACTTTCGCAGCAATTGCCGATGTTTGTGAAGATGCCACAG
>CAYRTD010000006.1:27339-59336 GCA_964426915.1 uncultured Bacteroidaceae bacterium
CAGGCGTAAGTGGCGATGTTTTCAGTCCCTCAACAGCCGGTTCAGGCAGTCATACCATAACTTATACCTACACCGATGCTAATGGCTGTACCAATTCAGCCACTCAGATCATCACAGTAAATCCCCTTCCTGCAGTTACTTTTGCAGCAATTGCCGATGTATGTGTTGATGCCGCAGACTATACGCTTACGGAAGGCTCACCCGCCGGAGGTAACTATTCCGGGACAGGCGTAAGCGGCGATGTTTTCAGTCCCTCAACAGCCGGTTCAGGCACACATACACTGACTTATAGCTACAGCGATGTGAATGGTTGCGCCAATTCCGCCACTCAAAACATTACTGTAAATCCCCTTCCCCTGGTCACTTTTGTCGGTCTTGATACCTTATATGATGTCAGTGATCCTGCCTCAACCCTTATTGGAGGCCCATCAGGTGGTACATTTTTGGGTCCTGGCATTAACAGTGATGAATTTGATCCTGCTCTTGCCGGTGTTGGCTTTCATGATATTTTTTATGAGTACACAGATGTAAATGGTTGTACAAGCTCTGATTCTGCTTCAACTGAGGTAAGGGATTATGATTATAGAGAGGGGGCGAGAATAATTAACGATATAGATAACTGGTGCTCTGTTGATGCTGCATATACAACAAACGGAGCCACGGCAGATGAGAATAAACCCTCCTGTTGGTCCGATGGTCCTGCCTATAATCGCTGGTTTATGTTCCAGGCTACTTCAAATGAAGTTATGATCACTTTAAAAACCGGTGGGGATGAAGGAACGATGCGTAGACCACGCCTTGCTTTATGGGATTCTACAGGAAATGAGATAGCTTGTGAACAATATTACAGTGCTTGGGATGATATAGATCTGGGGGCTGTAAATCTGGTACCCGGGGAATGGTATTTTATTTCTGTTGATAATGATAACCATAGCTGGGCAACAGGAAGTTTCACTCTTTGTATTGATGATGAAGTGGATTATGATTTTAAAGAAGGAGCTGAACAGGTTTATCACTTCCCCGATTGGTGCTCTGATGAAGCTGCTTATTCTACCACAGGAGCATCGCCTGACAGGTCTGCCGGTAGTTGCTGGGCCAATGGGCCTTCCTTTAACCGTTGGTTTACCTTCCAGGCAACCGATTCTGTTCTCTCTGTTGAAGTAAAAACAGGAGGTACGGAAGGTACTGCAAGAAGATTGCAGTTAGCTCTGTGGGATGAATTTGATACTGAGCTTGCCTGTAAGCGTTATTCCAATGATTATGACGATGTTAAGTTACAATATGTGGGCTTAACCCCTGGAACGTGGTACTATGTTTCGGTAGATAATTTCGATAATTCCAATTACACCGGTTCTTTCACAATTTGTCTCAATAATGAAGTTGATTACGATTTCAGGATTGGAGCCATAGAACTTACTGATATTCATGAATGGTGCTCAGCAGATGCTGCATATACTACCTATGAGGCCACGCCGCAGGGAAAAAGAGCTTCTACCTGGAATAGCGGACCTAATTATGATCGCTGGTTTAAATTTCATGCGACCACTGACCAGATAAAAGCTGAAATGAAAACCGGTGGTGATCTTGGCACCCTTCGATACGGATACATCGCTATATGGGATTCCATGATGAATGAAGTATCCAGTGGTCGATATTCTTCAGCTTATGATCATATTATAACCAGTGCAATTAATCTGATTCCCGGGGATCTTTATTATATTACTGTTGATAATCGTCATTATTCAGGTTACAGAGGTACATTCAGCTTATGTGTTACGGATTCAATTGGATATGATTATAAAGAAGGTGCAATAGACTTAGATGATATTGATGCCTGGTGTTCAGCCGATAAGGCATACACAACAATGGATGCAACACCGGATCGCTTAAAGGGCTCAGCATGGAATACAGGAGCTAACTATAACCGCTGGTTCCGTTTTGTGGCTACCAATGACAAGGTAAAAGCAACCCTGCGAACCGGTGGTGATCAGGGAACACTAAGATTTGGATATATCGCAATTTGGGATTCTCTTGATAATGAGATTTCAAGTGCAAGGTACACCTATGACTATGACAATGTTATTACCAGTTCATCTGATCTAATTCCCGGTCAGGCCTATTGGATATCGGTAGATAATTACAGTAATAATTCATACAGGGGTAGCTTTAGCTTATGTGTAGATGATACCCTGGATTACGATTTCCGTGAGGCTGCCATTGAGCTCACCGATCTGGATTACTGGTGCTCCGGCGATGCGGAATATACTACTTTTGATGCCTCTCCTGACGAAGAAAAAGGTTCGGCATGGCCGAATGGACCTAATTACAATCGCTGGTTCAGATTCCAGGCCACCAAAGCCTTTGTCAAAATTGATATGAAAACGGGTGGGGATGAAGGAACTTTAAGACATGGATTGATAGCCCTATGGGATTCTGCAGGCAACGAGATTACCAGTGCAAGATATGATTATGACTATGATGATATCACCGTTAGTTCTGCCTCTCTAACCCCAGGTGAATGGTATTTTATTTCTGTTGACAACCATCAAAATGCTGGTTACCGGGGGACTTTCACTTTGTGTATCAGCGATACGATTGATTATGATTTTAAAGAAGCGGCATTAGAGGTTCCCCATTCAACTGGTTGGTGCTCTTTAGATGCAGCTTACAGTACAATGGATGCAACTCCTGACCGAATTAAAGGCTCAACATGGAATACAGGACCAAACTATAATCGCTGGTTTAAGTTTAAGGCGACTAAACCATTTGTTAAAGTTGATATGAAAACCGGCGGATTAGAAGGAAGCCTTAGATATCCATATTTGGCCATTTTTAATGAGGATGATGTTGAAATTGCAAGCTCAAGGTATACATACGATTATGATGATATATCAGTGAGTTCCGATTCGCTTTCTGTTGGTAGTTGGTATTACATTGCAGCTGATAATCGCTCTTATTCAGGCTATCGTGGATCATTTAGTTTGTGCATAGCCGATACCATTGATTATGATTTCAAGGCTGCAGCCATTGAAATAACTGATATCGACTCATGGTGTTCTCCTCTGAAGGCATATACAACAATTGATGCTACACCAGATGAAATTAAAGGATCAATGTGGAATTCCGGCCCAAATTATAATCGTTGGTTTAAATTCACGGCTACTTCTACTATGGTCAGTGCCCGGTTAAAGACAGGTGGTGATGAAGGTTCATTACGAAACGGATATATAGCTATCTGGGATTCAGCCGGAAATGAAGTCAGCAGTGCAAGATATACCTATGATTACGATGACGTGGCAGTTTCATCTGATACTCTTACACCAGGTGAACTTTATTATATATCTGTTGATAATCACAGCAATTCCGGTTACAGAGGAACTTTTTCATTATGTGTGGATGATACCATAGATTATGACTGGAAGTCAGCTGCGTATATTATTTCTGACTATAATGAATGGTGTTCAGACCTTAAACAATTTTCAACAATAGGTGCATCGGCCGATGAACAGGCCGGTTCCTGCTGGAATACCGGTCCTAATTTTAACAGGTGGTTCAAATTTCAGGCTACTTCAACTGATTTCACTGCCAGATTATTAACAGGAGGGGAAGAAGGTACCCTCAGGTATGGGTACATGGCCCTATTTGATTCGTCAGGTAATGAACTGGCCTGTAGAAGATATGCAGGTGACTACGACGACCTGGAAATTACTTCGGATACATTTGATCTTGTTATTGGGGAATGGTATTATTTATCAATTGATAATCACGAGAATACCAGTCATAGAGGAACATTTTCATTATGCCTTGATGATGAACTAAGCTATGATTTCAAGGATGGAGCAGAAATCTTATCAGATTTGAATAATTGGTGTTCATCACTGGCCAGCTTTAATACCATAAATGCAACTCCTGACGAAAGTGCCGGCTCGTGCTGGCCAAACGGTCCGAATTATAACCGCTGGTTCATGTTCCAGGCTACCACTTCAAGTATTTCTGCTATTATCAGAACATATGGTATTGAAGGGGATATTGACCGGATAATGGTAAGCCTGTGGGATGAATCTCTGAATGAAATTGATTGTAATACATATTTGTTGAACCAGTCTGATGTTGAAGTTTCATCTACCGGTCTGACTCCCGGAAGCTGGTATTACATCACTGTTGATAATTATAGTGGAAACGGTTACCGGGGAAGTTTTACTGTTTGTATAACCGATAATCTTGTCAATGATAATTTATCCGGGGCAATTGAACTTTCTGATCTGAATGGATGGTGCTCTGAAAATTCAAAATATACGAATTCAATTGCTACTGCAGATGAAAGTCAGGGCAGTTGCTGGACAGGTGCTGAGAATAAAAATGTATGGTTCAAATTTACCCCGCAGTCAGGGAATGCGAAAATTCTTTTAAAAACCGGGGGAGAATTTGGCAGCATGACCAATCCTCAAATAGCAGTATGGGATAGTTCACTTAATGAAGTTTCATGTGCAGCATATTCCGGGTCTGATACCTTAACGATCAATCTTTCATCGCTGGTCTCCGGCGATCTATATTATATCTCGGTTGATGATGATGGTACTTCAGGAACTTTCAGCTTATGCATTGATGATGATGTAGTATATACCTATCCAAGCGGAGCATATGAGATTACCGATACAGATAACTGGTGTTCTCCCGAAGCTGCTTTTTCGAATTCTTCTGTTAACCCGGATACAGTTGGCGGAAGTTGCTGGACAGGAACAGAAAATAAAAATGCATGGTTTAAATTTCAGGCTACCGGACCGGAAATACGAATAGAAGTTAAAACAGGCAGCTCTTATGGAGGCATGAGAAGGCAGCAACTTGGCTTATGGAATCAGGCCGGGGATGAAATTGGCTGCTCTTCATGGAGATCTAATACGGGGACAATTATTCTTCAGTCAGACAGTCTAACCGCTGGTAATTGGTATTATTTTGCAGTTGATGATGACAAGACTTCAGGTTCTTTCACACTTTGCCTTGATGATTCCGTGGATTATGATTTTCGTCAAAATGCATATGATATATCCGATCTTACCCAATGGTGTTCAGATGATGAGCAGTTTACCAATTATTATGCAACGGGAGATGGTAATCCTGGATCGTGCTGGTCTGGTTCTGCAGATAAAAATGTCTGGTTTAAATTCATTGCTGATACCCCTTATGCAAAAATTACTTTGAAAACCGGAAATGTATATGGAAATATGCAACGTCAGGAAATTGCACTTTTTAATTCCGATAATGTGGAGGTTGCATGTGGCAGATGGACTTCAACCCAGGGCTCTGTAATAATACAAACAGATTCTCTGGAAGTTGGAAATACATATTGGATAAGTGTTGATGATGACAGGGTAAGCAGTACCTTTTCCATTTGCACCGACGACAGTCCTGATTATGATTATAAGGCCGGTGCTTATGAATTAACAAATATTACCAACTGGTGTTCTGAAAATGAACAGTTTTCCAATTATTGGGCCACAGAAGATGAATCCATGGCATCGTGCTGGTCGGGAACTGAGAATAAAAATGTCTGGTTTAAGTTTCAGGCATCAACGAGATTTATAGATATTACACTTCGTACAGGGGATGTATACGGAGATATCCGACGTCCTCAGATGGCCCTCTGGAGAGATGATGGAACTGAGGTAGCATGTATCGGTCCTGTAATTGACCGTGGATCTTTGATCCTCAGCGCCGATACCCTAACTCCTGGTCATTGGTATTATCTCTCAGTGGATGATAATCACCGTAGTAACGATTTCACCCTCTGTATTGACGATCAGCCCACCTATGATTATAAGGAGGGAGCTATTGAGCTTGCGCATAATGCTGGATGTTCTCCTGAAATGGCATATACGAATTATTTTGCCACAGCAGACCAGGATATGGGATCATGCTGGTCGGGAACTGAGAATAAAAATGTTTGGTTTAAATTCCAGGCACAAACTCAATACCTTACACTTCTTCTGAAAACCGGTAATGTTTACGGTGATATCAGAAGACCGCAAATGGCTGTATGGAGAGATGATGGCACCGAGGTGGCCTGTATAGGACCGGTAATTAATCAGGGAACACTGGTACTGAGTATAGATACGCTTACATCGGGTGACTGGTATTATATTTCTGTTGATGATAATTATCTAAGCAACACTTTTACGCTTTGTATTTATGATGAATTGAATTATGATTTCTGGGAAGGTGCAGAAATTTTAGCACATGATGCAGGCTGTTCCTCTAACGAAGCCTATACAAATCGCTATGCAACTGATGATGTGGGGATGGCAACCTGTTGGTCCGGAACTGAGAATAAAAATGTCTGGTTTAAATTTCAGGCAACCACACCTTATGTTACTGCAAAACTAAAAACTGGAAATATTTATGGAGATCTGAGACGGCCCCAGCTTGCTCTTTATAACGAAGATCAGGTGGAAGTGAAATGCATTGGTCCCGTAATTGATCAGGGAACTATTTCATTGAGTCTCGATACTTTAACAGTTGGTAATTGGTATTGGCTGGCAGTGGATGATAACTACAGATCCAACGATTTCACATTGTGCCTGGATAATCAACTGGATTTTGACTATAAAGCTGGTGCAATAGAGATCCCTCATACAGACTGGTGCTCAAGTAATGCTGTTTACAATAACCGTAGTGCCACACCGGATGAATCCATGGCTTCCTGCTGGGGAGGAACAGAAAATAAAAATGTCTGGTTTAAATTCCAGGCTACAGGTCAATTTGCAACGCTTTCACTTAAGACAGGAAATGTGTATGGAAACATGCGAAGAGGACAAATGGCCCTGTGGAATGAGGATGGAGTGGAAGTGAAATGTGTGGGAGATATACGTGATTATGGTACCACAACAATGAGCGTTGATAGTCTTACAGTAGGCAACTGGTATTATGTTTCAGTAGATGATGACAGGAATTATGGATCTTTCTCATTGTGTATTGATGATGATGTGAATTTTGATTATAAGCAGGGAGCAATTGAAGTCCAACATGATTATGGATGTTATCCTGACGCTTCTTATTCAAATTTTGATGCCACTGATGATCAGAACATGGGTAGCTGTTGGTCAGGAACAGAAAATAAAAATGTCTGGTTTAAATTTGAAGCAATAAGTAATGAGGTAAAAGTCTCACTTAAAACAGGTTCTGTTTACGGTAGTATGGACAAGCAGCAGGTGGCTTTGTGGAATGAAAATGGTGACCAGGTTGCCTGCGCTAAATGGCAATCCAATGAAGGTACTGTTATTATGCAAACCGATAGTCTGATCGCGGGCAACTCCTATTATATTTCTGTGGATGATGACCGGTATCCCGGGTCTTTTACTTTATGTTTGGACGATGAAGTGGATTATGATTTTAAATCAGGGGCAATCGAACTTATAAATATTAATGACTGGTGTTCTGGAGATGCAGTTTACGATAATAATTTTGCAACACCGGACAGGTCTCAGGGTAGTTGCTGGACAGGAACTGAGAATAAAAATGTGTGGTTCAAATTCACCGCAATTACAGAAAATGTTATCGTTCGGGTGAAGACCGGAACGGTTTATGGATCCATGCGAAAACAACAGTTAGCTCTGTGGAATGAAAACGGAGATGAAATAGCTTGTGCTACCTGGTCTTCTAATACAGGAACTGTTACTCTCAGTGCTGACACACTTACTGCCGGGAATGTTTATTATATTTCTGTTGATGATGATCGCTATGATGGTAGCTTCAGTCTTTGTGTTCAGGGAAACCCTCTCGATGCTGACATATCAGGAACGAATGTCAGCTGTTATGGTGCAGATAACGGATCTGTGTCTGTGACACCTCAGGGTGGAACCGGTATTGGATATTCCTATTCCTGGACTCTGGATGGGACTCCTATTCCTGTAACCATTCCCAATCCTTCAGGTTTATCACCCGGAACTTATGAAGCCACAGTGACAGATGATGGCGATGGAAGTACGGCTACTGTATCCTATGTTGTTACTGAAGAACCGCCCCTCAGCCTTTCTTTAAGCAGTACCAATGAAACATGCCCCGGAGCTTCCGATGGTGAGATTACTGCAAATGCCGGAGGAGGAACATCAACAGCATATTTCTATGAATGGTATAGAAATGGTAACCCTACAGGAAATGTAACTTCTTCTATTACAGGGCTGAATCCGGGATGGTACATGGTTGTGGTAACAGATGCCGGAGCTGAAAGTTGTACAATAACAGACAGTGTTGAGATAACTACAAATAATACTGCAAGTACCGATCCAACAGGCATTACCATAACTAATAACAATATTTGTCAGGGAACTCCAAAAACACTTACAGTTGAAGGCGGCAATTTGGGTACAAGTGCCGCATGGAAATGGTATCTCGATAGTGGTTTCACATCCTCGGCCGGTCCTGATGGTTCTTCTCTTATCGTTGACCCGGCTGACACAACCGAATATTGGGTAAGAGCTGAAGGAATATGTAATAATACAAATGCTGTTTCTGGTATTGTTTATACTGGGGTTCCAAGTATACCTCCCACTGCAGCAAGCTCCGACCGAAATAATATTTGCCCCGGCGATGGTAATATAAATTTATCCTATACAGGAGGTACTCCCGGAGATGGAGCCACTGCTGAATGGTACGACGATGCCGCATTGACGAATAATATAGGTTCAGGAAATAACCTCGGGTTATCAGCTCCTTTAATCACAACTACATATTACGTAAGATTTGAAGGAGATTGTAATATTACTACCGCAGAATCAATTACGATTAATGTAAATCCTGAACCCTCCGGAACACTCAGTAGCGATGATGCCGACAATATTATCTGTGAAGGGGATACAATTACTTTCACAGCAACGGATGGTGCAAATTATGAATTTTCAGTCAATGGCAACCCAGTACAGAATGGTTCCGATGGAACATATCTTACAAGTTCACTTTCAAATGGAGATGCAGTGGGCGTAAATGTCTCCAATGCTGCAGGTTGCGAAGTTTCGTACTCTCCAATAACCATCAGTGTGAATGAATTGCCTTCTGTAGACTTTGCAACCATTCCAGATGTATGCGAAGATGCAGCTGCCTTTGACTTATCCCAGGGAAGCCCGGCAGGAGGCACCTACAGCAGCATCGGCATCACTACATCACCGGAATTCGATCCATCCGTTCCCGGAGCTGGGACCCATACAATAACTTATACCTATACCGATGCTAATGGCTGCACCAATTCAGCCACTCAGACCATCACGGTAAATGCCCTTCCTGCAGTTTCATTTGCTGCTATTGGCGATGTATGTATTGATGCCGCAGACTTTACCCTCACGGAAGGCTCACCTGCTGGGGGAACATATTCCGGAACCGGAGTAAGTGGTGAAGTTTTCAGTCCATCGACAGCGGGCGCAGGTACCCATACTATAACTTATACTTACACTGATGGCAACGGCTGTACAAATTCAGCAAATCAAACCATTACAGTAAATGGGCTGCCAGTACCGGCAATTTCAGGACCAACAGAGAGCTGCTTAAATGGCAGCGGAATATTTATTACTCCTGATAATCCAGATCACAGCTATTTATGGAATATTACAGGGGGAACCCCCAGCACTTCCCTTGACAGTAACCAGGTGAGTGTCGATTTTGGAATTGCAGGAACAGCAAGCATTGAAGTGACAGAAACAAATGATATTACAGGTTGTACGGCAACCAGTGCAGGTCATAATGTAATTGTATATGATAAACCATCGATCGGTGAGATCGAATCAAATAATAAATTAATAAGAAGATAATTAAATTAACAATAACAATTAATAAAAGGACAGTCATGAAAACAAAAACGTTTAACAAAATCGCAAAATTTTTAGTAGTAGCAACAATTGGATTTTTCGCATCTGCATCAATGTATGGGCAGTTTGTCGATACTGATACAATAGCTCAGGATCCTTCTATTGAAGAACGTAAAGGCAATACCAGTACTTACACGGTTCCGGGCCCTGCTACAGATGAATACAGCTGGCAGGTAACCGGGGGTGCCATCGTGGTTCCTGCAAGTGGAGTAACGGGATCTGGAACAACTGATGATCCTTATGTTGTGCCTTTTACGGCAGGACTTCAGTCAATTGAGGTGGAATGGCCGACCGATGACAGTACTATTAATTCAGTATCCGGAAATGTATCTACACAAAGAAAGGTCGCCAATGCAACTGATGCATGTCCAAGTAGTATTCAGTCACTGGATGTAAGCCTTTGGAGTAATCCAACAGCAGCCATTCAGGATGCTGATTACGAGATTTGTTCCGGTGATGCCACCCTGGGAGATATCACGGTTGAATTCACAGGTGCTCCAAATTTCGAATTTAAGTATACCATAACCGGTCTTGATGGCATCGAGGGCCCTGAACAGCTGGGTACAGTTGCCGCCGGAAGCGGTACAGCAACAATTGATATAGCGGATAATCTTTTGAATACCAGCTCAACTGATGATCAGACATATGTGGTTACGCTTACCGAAATGAATGATACATTCACCGGTACCGGAACTCTTGTTGATGCTTCTTTTACAATAACCGTACATCCTACAGTTGAAACTGGTCCTATTTCAGGAGATAATACTTTGACAAGAAATTAGAGTTTTAGGAGATAAATAATAACTGTTTAGGAGTTTTGGTTGGTTCTTTTCGTTTGAATAAATGTAGGATCATTATACGGATACTTATGGGAATCCGGATGATTTGAATATAGTCTGAAAACGCCTGAACAGAGGAAGAAACATAATAATTGTATTAATATGTGATGTCTGACCATGAAATGGAGTGTCTGTTTCAGACCGGCCCTGCGGGCTCAGCGAAGCTAATCGTCTTAAAGGCGTTGAGCATAAAGCAGGAACGGGAGAAACAGCTAACATAAGCATTAATTTTGCTTAACGCTAATGAGTGAAACAGCCATTATGGACAGATACAATTTAATTGACAGTACCATTGATGAATAAAATTGAAATAGTAACACAGATGAGATGCTGATGCAGATCAGTGAACAGCAATGAAACAAATAAGATACATATTATATCTTTTACTTCTGCTAATGACCGCCAATGGACTTGAAGCGCAGTATGTTAATATTGTCTGCGCCGGAGATTCAGGCATTGTTTACAAAGTCAGCGGCACCGATGGCTCTACCTTCAACTGGAAGGTAGAGGGAGGTAAAATTGTATCTGATTGGGGAGATTCTATAGCAATACATTGGGGCGAAAAGGCTGGGGAATTCAAACTCCGGGTCCAGGAGATATCAAAACATGGCTGTCCTGCCGTTCCGGTTACCGGAACAGTTTTGGTGTCTGCTCCTGAGATTGACCTTGGATCTGATCTGGATATTTGTGAGGGAGAATCCATCGAAATAGTAGCTGATGGTAATTTTTATTCCTATTTGTGGAATAATGGCAGTCAGTTCCCCTCTATTATTGCTTCAACGGAAGGTTATAAAACTGTAAGTGTCACAGATGAATACGGATGTATCCGTTCCGATAGTGTATACTTGTCTGTCCACCAGTTACCCGATGTTGACCTGGGACCCGATACCTCGCTTTGTGGTATTGAGCAACTCATTCTGGATGCAGGATCGGATGGTGTGCTATTTAACTGGTCTACCGGTGAAAACTACAGGGAAATCGTTGTCTATGAAGGAAAGCAAATAATATGGGTGGAAGTAATTAATGAATTTAATTGTGTCTCATATGATACCATGAATATTAATGCATGTTCACCCGATGACAGATTTGCTGATATGCCTACGGCATTTACACCTAATGGAGATGGAAAGAATGATACATGGAGAATTCCGGAACTGGAGCCTTTCCCTGAGGCTGTAGTGGAAGTTTTTGACCGGTGGGGAAATCTTATTTTCAGGTCTGAACCCGGATATTCAAATCCATGGGATGGCGTTGCCAATGATGGGAGAACTATGCCAATGGATTCATATTATTTTATGATCCATCTTAACGATAGCAGTTCTGATCCTTTTTCAGGGACAGTAACAATTATCAAATAATAGCGTAAGGTATGATAGAAATGCAGCATTAGTATTTCACTTAATATTAATATGAGAATTAGCTTTTTGTGAGGATTAAATATGTGCAGTCAGGTTTTATGAAAAGAATTCTTATTATCACACTGTTGTTGATGGGGTTGGTAAGTTTAAGCTATTCCCAGCAGGTGCCGCTTTACAGTCAGTATATGATGAATGGTTTCCTGCTCAATCCTGCTGTGGCCGGAAGTGAAGGTTATACTGCAATTAATATTACCGCCAGGGAACAGTGGCTGGGGCTGAGAGATGCTCCCAAAACGCACGCTCTTAGCGGACAGACCCGTATCCTCAAGAACAGCTATATCTCAAAAAATGCTTCGGTTAAAAGGCGTCAAAGAATGGCTTCCCGTAGTGGTAAAGTCGGCCTTGGAGCTTATGTTTTTAATGATCAGAACGGCCCCATCGACCGGACAGGCCTGCAGTTATCCTATGCTTATCATATCAGGATGCAGCAGTCCCAGCTTTCTTTCGGTTTGTCGGGAATTGCTTATCAGTTTTCGGTTGATGACAGTAAAATACGGCTGAATGAACTCGATGATGAACTTTACCTGAATGCAGCAAAATCTGTCTTTATTCCGGACGCAAGCGCCGGTGTCTACTATACAAATCCGGATTTCTATGCCGGTATATCTGTAGCCCAGTTATTCCAGTCCTCATTAATGCTGGGAGAAAGCAAAAGATATGCGGAATATAAAATGAAACGCCATTATTATTTAACTGCAGGATATGACATTATTGTCAACGATTATTTTACCATAGAACCCTCTTTTCTTATCAAGGCCAATGAAAACAGAACCTGGCAGGTCGACTTTAATTCCAAATTTATTTTTAACGAAGAATACTGGGGTGGTTTATCTTACCGTACCGGAGGTGCTATGATCTTCATGGGTGGGGTTAAAGTAGATAAAGTTCTTTTCGGTTATGCCTTCGATTATACCCTGAGCTCAATTATGAAAAGAACCTATGGCTCGCATGAGTTTATGATCGCTATTCTATTTGGAGATAATGCCAGAAGATATCGCTGGCTGAACCGGTATTGATATCCAAGCGGATATTAATAAAGAAACATTAATGTTTAGGACTTGCATTGAAAATACCCTGGGCCGTACCTTTCAATTAAGATAATATTATCATCGACTTGCCTAAAAAAACAAATTTGGAATTACCAGCAGAAGCAAAACCTGTTGGTAATCCCAAATTATCATGAGTTACTACGGAATAAAAACTGTTTAACTTTCCTGCTGAAGATATTCCTGCAATTTTTGCTGTAATACAGGATCATTTTGCACTATGGCGGCAATTTCCTGGTACCGGGTTATCGTTAACCCTTCGTCTATTATTTTTTCCTGCATTGTTTTCTGAGCTTCAGCTTGTATTTCTTCTAGCTTGAGACTGGCATTTTGAAATTTTTTCATTTCATCATTATTAACGTCAGCTTCCTGATCCTGACCCTGCTGTGACTGAAGAATCTCGTTAAAACGCTGCACGTCTAACCCTTCCTCCTCAACGGTAGCGACCATTTTTTGCTGGGTTTTCTGATTAACGACCTCAACTTCCTGTACTGCAGATGCAAATTTCTTTATTTCCTGATCCGAAACTTTTTTTTCCGGCTGTTTTTCCGGTTGTGCAAAAACACTTGATCCGAAAAAGAGAGCAAATAATAGTAAAAGACTTGTGATTTTTTTTGTTAATGTCATAATTAATGTGATTTAGTTTAAATTTTTTTTAGTTTTTCATCATTTATCGTATAATGTCAAGTTATTTGATGTATTGTTATACAAATGATATTTACTGATACCTGATGAATATTTTTATTTATTCATTACAAGAGTAAGGATTAACTATCACTATTCCAAATATTTAACATACGTTAACATAATTTGCAGACTATTCAGAAAAGGTTTCAGACTTAGATAATGAGATCCCTCGGCTATTTCCCGAAAGCTTTCGGGACGGGATCAGTTCGACTAAATGATTTTGAAAACCAAAATCATAGTCTCACTGACATTATGGACAGACACTAATTAAAATCGATCTCCAGACCCAGGTAATAAAAACCCCCATTAAACCCAAACTGTGTCACTGCAGTATTGTAAGGAAAACGTCCGTAACTCTCCAGTGTTTCATTGTTCCGGTCAGGGTAAACATCGAATAAATTAGCCGCTCCGATGTAGGCTGAGAGAAAGTAATTTATTCTGCAGTTCATCCGCAGGTCGGTTAACCACCGGGGAGAATAATCCTGATCTTCATCGGTATTTGATATTCCTCTGTAGGAAACCTTACCGAATCTTGTGAGTTTCAGGTCTGTGGACAGGTCTTTAATTTGGAAGTCAACCCCCAGGTTTACCTTGCTTCTGGGTTGGGCCAGTTCGACAAGTCCCCTGGACTGCCTGTCAAAAAAAGCTTCTTCTAAGTTATTGTCCCTGATCTCTTCGCTGGCATTCAAATCTGTAATTTCTGTTTCATTTAAATTCAATCCGGCATAAATTCCAAGAATGCTTCCGGATATATTTAACTTTTGGGAAAGGACTATATCAATTCCCCGTGTCCGGGTGTCAACTGCATTTGTAAAAAACTGAGCACCCCCAACACTGGTAAGATCCGCAAGTAATTCGTCAATTACCTCATTACCGAAATATTTATAGAAAAAACCTGATAATACAACACGATCATGTACATCAATTTGATACAGATCGATGGTCAGAACAGTATTCCGGCTGGTTTGTGAAGTGATCCCAAAGGAATATCCCAGCGAAGTTTCCTCTTTAAGAGCCGGTATCCCGAAAGCCTCTGCAATAGGGCTTGAATTTGGGGCGGTCATGATTTCATAAAGTGTACCGCCAAAGTAATAGGAGCCTGTATAGCTGTAAAAACTCTGATGCAGGGCCGGGGCTCTGAAACCTGAACTCACGGATCCTCTTATGTTTAGTAGATCGAGGAAAGAATAGCGGGCAGCCAGTTTACCGGAAAAATTATTTCCAAAGTCCGAATAGTTCTCAAACCGGCCGGCTGCATTCACATACAGCCTGGAAGTTAGTTTTGAAGCGATATCGAGATACAACCCGAGGTTAGTCCGGGTTTCGTCGATTTCATCAGAGGGCTGATACCCGGGATAGCCCTGGGCTCCCGGAAAGGACTGCTGGTCCTCATTGATCCACGATGCTTCTTCTCCGGACACAATACGGTATGATTCAACCCTGTATTCTGCTCCTGCGGAAACAGTCAGTTCTTCGAGATTAACGTTTTCTCCCAGATCATGGCTTATGTCAAAATTTGTCGCATTTTGCAGATATCTGATCTTTCCGGATTCAAAACGTGTAGGACTGGACTCTCCCATGGAGGCATTGATAGAATTCTTAACAAAAAACTCGATGCTGTTACTGCCGGTGGTATTACTGAGGTCAAAATCCCATTTACCTATTTTACCCTCCAGGCCCAGGGAGACAAATCCATCATTCATCCCTGCCTCTATCTGGGGAAGAAAGCCATTGGGGTATATACTAAGATTGCTTCTGGCCGGGTCGTTCGGGAGCCGGTAATCACCGGCAGACTTACTGTAACGGTTATTTAATCCTCCAAAAGCATATAAATTCACTTGATCACTGAGAGGGATATCTGTATTCAGGTAGATAGATATGTTCTTCATTTCGGAATTTCCAAGCCGGAGGCTTACATCTTCACGGCTTAATCCTCGGTCCTGTAATATCTGATTATCATTAGCAAGATGTTCCTGATAACTGATCCCATCACCGGGTGTATCGGTACTGTAAATCAAACCTTCGTAGATCCCGGCACGATTGGTTGCTCCCCGGTCACGGTATTCAGCAGTAAAATTAATACGTGCACCATTTTTAAATCCGACGCCATAATTAAATCCTGCATTTTTCGTAAGGCCATCCCCTTCATATGTTTGACCAATACTGGAATTGATGTAAAGCCCTGAAGTATCTTTTTTCAGAACTATATTTATAACCCCTGCAATAGCGTCCGAGCCGTATTGAGCACTGGCTCCGTCGCGAAGTATTTCCACTCGCTCAATGGCTGTTGTGGGTATGGTGTTCAGGTCATTAATAACCGATCCGCGCCCTACAACCCCAAGTGTATTAACTATCGCTGAGGGATGATGTCTTTTACCGTTTATAAGAATAAGGGTCTGATCGGGGTTCATACCCCGTAAGGTAGCAGGATCCATATGATCGGTAGCATCGGAATAGGTGAGTCTGGTAGAGTAAAATGAAGGGGCGAGTCGGTTAAGTTGCTGGCTAAGATCGAACTTGCCGGTTTTTTTTAGCACAGGCTGCGGAAAATTATCCACCGGAACTGCAGAAGAGGTTACCGTTCGAGCATCCCCTCTGCTGCCTACGATGACAACTTCGTTATCGAATGCCATCACTATGGGTTCCATCAATATATAATGGACTCCTTCATTATTTCCGCTATACTCCTCAGTGAGGTTTTCGGCTGAGAAGGATCCATTTCTGTAACCTATATAAGAAATATTAACAATCGTATTAAGATCTCTTATCATAAGGCTAAATTCACCTTTGTGGTCACTGATGGTCCCGGATCTTGAATCATCTGTACTGATATTTGCTCCTACCAGGGGCTTTAGAGTTTTTTTATCGATCACAACTCCTTTTATAAGTTCCTGACTGAAATTGCTTTGTACAGATATTATAATGAGAAGAACAATTAGCTTAAGTGCTTTCATCTTGTTTGGTTTCGGGTAATAAGAACAGTGGATGGTTAGACAAATAGTATTTCAGATCTTTTCAGTTTTCGCTGCCATAATAAAATCATTCTCAGATAAGCCCATAATGGCATGCGTCCAGAATTCGACCTCCACCTTCGCATAAAAGACATGCATGACCGGGTGATGTCCTTCTTTTTCGGCCAGTTCGGCCAGTTTGTTAACAAATTCCATGGTTTCCTTAAAATCGCTGAATTTGAATGTCCTGTGAATCTTAGTATCATCTGTTACTTCCCAGGGAGTTTCCAACTGATTGTTGTATTCTTTGATTTCGTTTGGTTTTAGTTTGGGAACTCCGCCTTCGCAGGGAACGCATTTCTTTTTGGTTAAGTCCATAATAAAATGTATTACTGATTTAGTTATAGAAACAAAAGGGAGAAGTATTGGTTCAGAAAAGCCTTTGAATGGTTTTGGGGTAGGTCTCGAGATGGAGTTAGTCGATAATGTTTGAGCATTATCTTGTAAGTCGTACCGATAAATCGGTACTGGTGAGAGTGTAAGTAGAGTCTGTCCATAAAGTTGGGTGTCTGGATCATAACCGAATCCGCCAAATGGCGGTGAGCTCAGGGAAGCTAATGTTCGAGATCAAGGCTTGCGAACGCGGTCACGCCTGTCCACGGTACTCCGGGATATACCGCTGAAATCCATGAGATCCCTCGGTTATTTCCCGAAAGCTTTCGGGACGGGATCAGTTCGACTAAATGATTTTGAAAACCAAAATCATAGTCTCACTGAGATTATGGACAGACACTAATTAGTGTCTGTCAATAAAGTCGAGAGTCTGTTTCAGAATGTTCGAGATCAAGGCGCGCAAAAATTTTAAACCGCAGTATACTAATGTATTCGAGGATTTAAAATTTTTGCAGCAACGTAGATATCGGACATTATGGACAGACTCTAATTATGGTGTTGAAAATCATCATGATAAACAAGATCCTCATGCTCGTTGAAAAGTTTAACATAATCCACTGCCCCCGAGCCAAGAAAACTAAGTGAAATTCCCTTAACTTCATCCAGGGGATCATTGTAACGTACAGAGTAGATCTGAACATCATCAAGGTAAACACCAACCCGTTTTTTGCCTGTAACGATCCTCAGTACCCGCCAGTAGCTGATATCCTGGAAAAAAGTGTTTAAGTTATTGAATTCACCGGCAAGATATATGTCTCCAAATTTAGCCTTGAGTAACTTCTCATCGCATCCGGGTTTTACAAAGTTGAAAGATAACCTGCCGTGGGTATTAATAATTTCAAACTTAGAATCGTAGCAACCCTGCCCCCCAAGGTATGCATTGTTCATAAAACGGGTTTCAAATGTCATCGCATCACCGGTTACACCAAAATCACGAATATTACGAAAATCCAAGCGTACAATACTATCGGTGTCAATATTCATTCCGGCTAAATGTTTCTGTGATACATGCAGGTAACCAGAGTCATTTACGATATTCTTAATGTCGTAAAGCTTGTCATTGACAATCGTTTCCCATCCCTCGGTTACAACATGAACCCCAACACAGGATAGCCTCTCTCCATTAGCTATTATTTTTACGGCATAATAGTCGGGTAATTCAAAAGTATGGGAATAGTGATACATATTCTTTTTAACCGGAATAATCTCACCCTCATCGTAGAAATTATTATCAATAAAGATGTTACTTGATTTGATCTTGGAAACGTCATAAAAAAACGAGGCAGTGTGAGGAGCTGAACCTTTCATGTCGTTACTTTGAAAAACTACTTTCGACTTACTGAGCTCCAGTTCAATTGAAGGGTAAAACAGGACAAAGAAAGATGAAAGGCCTACTACAACTATAAATATTAATACCCAGAAGTATTGAAAGATAAAGGAATTGACGGGAGAGGGCCGGAGGATGCTGCCGGGATTTTTATTTTTCGATAATAAATAATCTTCCCAGTTCTCGTAACCAAGATAAATGGCAAAAGCATTCTTTGTGGCAATTTGAGGACTGTATTTTATTTTCCGGTTTGCCAGCCTGCGTATTGTTCTGCTGCTAATAGAAATACCGGTAGCTTTTTGAATATCCTCACTAAGCACATCGTAGTTATGATTGGTCCACTCCGACAAATCGTTCCAACCAAACTTTTCCCCTATCCTCTTGAGGCAATCCTCAATATAATCAAGCTCTTTTTTCATTTAGTTGTGTGTAGCTTTTAGTCAGTTCTTAGATAAAGATCTTTTTTATCCAATAATCCAAAGGTAAGAAAAATATTTTTAACCCATCAATACCTGGGTTGAATTAACATATTTTTGACATGACAAAGGTGTCATGATTTTGTCAGCCCTTTGTCATTGCTGTGTCATGGATATCTTCAAAATAAAACCCTAATATTGAATCAAAGTTTTAAAAATCTTATAATAAAATTTCAGGTGCAAACTATAAAACTAATTTAATTTATACTAAGCTATGCGAAAAATTTTTACTCTTTTAGTATTAGCCTTCCTGTTTGTTTCCTTTTCATTTGGTCAGCGAAACGGATTGATTACGGGACAGTTGACAGATGCCTCTAATGGTGAACCTCTGGCTTTTGCAAATGTGACATTAAAAGGTACATCCATTGGTACGGTAACTGATGAGGACGGATTTTTTACGCTTAACGGCATACCCCCCAAGGATTATACTGTGGTAATGAGTTATGTAGGTTATCAGTCTGTTGAGAAAGAGGTGACAGTGACAGCTGGTGAAACCACCGATATCGGGGAAAATCAACTGAATATTGCTTCTATCATGGGTGAGGAAGTTGTTGTTACAGCTCAGTTGCGGGGACAGGCATATGCGATAAACAAACAGGTAAAATCGAACAATATCGTTAATGTGGTGTCAAAGGAACGAATTCAGGAAGTGCCCGATGCCAATGCTGCAGAATCTTTATCCAGATTACCCGGGATTACACTAGCCCGCAGTGGGGGTGAAGGTAGCCAGGTAACGGTAAGAGGAGTATCCCCCAGGTTTAATTCCATTACCGTTAACGGGCAAACCATGCCCAGTGCAAACCCGAATGATCGTTCCGTAAATCTGAGCATGATTTCATCTGACCTTTTGGATGGGATTGAAGTATATAAAGCCCTTACACCCGATATGGATGCAGATGCTGTTGGAGGATCTGTAAATTTGGTTACCAGAACCGCCAACTCGGGATTTCAGGGGCGTGTTCAACTGGAATCAGGTTATCACACCCTTATCAATGATCTGGGAACTTACCGGGGTAATATAACCCTTGGTAACAGGTTTTTTGATGATAAACTGGGTATAATAGCCGGGGGAAACTTCCATCGGGTTGACAGGAACACGGATTTTTATGACGGACAGATTGAACCAAAAGCCGGAACAACTACTTTCACAGGCCGCAGTGCAGACTTTAACAACCGAATTGAAACAAGGGATCGTTATGGAGTGAGTGCAACCCTTGACTATAGATTTAAAAAGGGTGAGATTGTCCTTGATCATGTCTATTCGGCAACCAGTCGCGATGTAATTACGCGCGGTAAATATGCAAGACCGTCTATTTCTGTCATTGAATTCTCATTAAACCAATTTGAAAATTACAGCGATTTGAACAGTACAAATCTCAGGGGTGAATTTGAATTATTTAATTACCTGGACCTGTCGTTTAACTTTGGCCGTTCAGCAACCACCAATGAAACTCCCGAGGTCTATGGAGTACTCTCAGGCATGGAATCTGGATTGCTGGCAGAAGCTGAGAATGTTTTACCATTAGAGATGTTTAAATATACCACGGAACATTACGGCCTTGATCAGTTCTTTGGCAGGCCGGGGGCAGGTAAGAGTTATAATTATCTCGAAGATATTAACTATACAGGCCAGGTAGACTTATCCATGCCATTTAATTTTGGTTCATGGGTTTCCGGGAACGTTAAATTTGGTGGTAAGGTACGTCAGAAATACAGGGATAGAGTGGTAGAGAATTATTGGCCCAATGATGGTGCTGCTTTGGAATATGCTTTCAGAAGAGAATTCCCCTATTATGCTGATCGTAGAGACCCTTCAGGGGAATACCCCATGGAGCTATTTATTGATCCCGATTATGCCGGTTATGATTCTCCGTTCCGGGATCACAACGATATCCCATTTGTATTCGATCCTGAAAAAGTAAGAGAAATTGAACATGCACTGCTTAAATATGACACACTCTTTAGCAGGACTACCGATGACTTTTTTCAGGAATACCAGGCGCTGGAAAGAATCACAGCCGGTTACGTGATGGCAGATATTAAGTTGGGTAGCCGCATTACCTTCATACCCGGGTTCCGTTATGAAAACACCTTCCTTGATTTTGCAGGTACAGAAGGAACACAAAGAAGTAATGAACCTTTCAGAATGCTTAGAAATGATACTTCGGCTACAAGTAGCACGGGTGAATTTTTACCCATGGTACACTTTAAATATGAGTTTATCGATGGATTTGCCCTACGACTTGCTGCTACAAAGACACTGAGCCGGCCAAATTTCCTGAATTTGTCGCCTTTCTCCCAAAAAACCCTGGGAAATCAAAAAAGAATAAAATATGGGTCGGTTAACCTGGCTATTCCCACTGCCTGGAACTATGATGCTATGTTTTCATGGTTTTCCAAATATGGGCTTATTTCGGTAGGGGCATTTTATAAGGAAATATATGATATAGATATTAACGTTCGATTTATTGACTGGAGTGGAACCAATGATCCGGACGATCCCGAATATAATGAATACCGTGGGTGGGTAGTTAATGGGCCGATGAGTTCAGAAGAAACCACTACCATATACGGGGGGGAAATGGAAATACAAACAAACTTCCGATTCCTGCCGAAACCTTTTGACGGAATAGTGTTGAGCGGAAATCTTACTTTAATGGAATCAGAGACTTATTATCCCTTCTTTTATGTCGAATATCCTGCGCCAGATTTTCAGCCGGTTACTAGCGATTCATCAAGACTTAACAGCACCATTGGTCAGGCCGATTTTATCGCGAACATGACTGTTGGTTATGAAAAGGGTGGGTTTTCCGGGCGAATCAGTATGAATTACCAGGGAAGCAGGTTACGTACATCTGGTAATAGTCCTTTTTATGATGAATATGATGATGAATACATCCGTTGGGATGCTGCCCTAAGCTACAAGATAAATGTCAACTGGCAGGTACTCGCGAACCTGGTGAACTTAACCAACGCAACAGAAAGAAGGTATGTTTATTTACCCGAAAATACCAGCAGAATCGAACAATACGGAAGAAGATTTACTTTGGGTCTCAGGTATAATTTTTAAAAGATATTGAATCTCAGATAAATTTTTTATGTACAAATTATTTTTTTATTTACTAACTTAAATTTTTTAATTATGAAAAACTATTACACATTAATTCTAGTTCTCGGGCTTACATTTTTTAGCCTGGGTAAAGCAACAGGACAGGAATTTCCATGGCCCGATCTTGGAGAAGCCATGATAATTGAACCGGGTGCACCAGGTACCATTAACGAAACAATTCATGGTGATACCTCAGCTACAGGGGATCGTCTTCATAACCATTACATTCTCAGAAGAGGACAGACCTACCTGTACACGGCCAGAATCCAAAATACAGGTTATCCGTTAATGGTTACAGCAGAAGATGGTGACGGCGTATTGCCCATTGTTAAGGCTTTGGGTCCACAAGAGGGACAGGATGAAGCCGAGAGGGCATTTCATGCTGAAGGAGACCTCTACCTGAAGGATATAACTATTAATGGTTACGATCAGGGTGGAAATTATACAGATAATGCTACCGTGAGGCTGGCAGTTGATGACATTACAGTGGTATTGAAAAACGTTAATTTTGATTTTAACCGCCAGAATGCAGTCCGGATAAACGCTGTTGATTGCAAAGTTTATGCTGAGAACTGTATTTTTGGAAACCAGGGAGTTGCTGCAAGGTTATGGCAGGGATTTGCGGTACATTTCCGTGGTAACTGGACCCCGCTTGTGCATATGAGAAACAATACTTTTTATAATCATCACAGTCAGATTATGAACAACAGGCAGTTGAAAAGGTACAATAAACTTATTTTCGAACACAACACCGTTATGAACACCGGTACACAAGGAGCTGATTTTGGAAGGCCGGATTCATTGATCGTTAAAAACAATTTGTTTGTGAATATTGGTATCATGGGAGATGGATTTCAAGGTGACCGCGATAATTTTGTCCAACCTCATTATTACTTTTCTATAGACTCCAGTTATACAGATACCACAAATACAACACTGCTCGATCCTTACGTTGATTTTTCGAATAACGAGTTTTACCTGGATCCGCAGGTTGCCGCGGCATTACCCGATTCTTCAGATAAATCTACAGAAACAATGATCGCTCCGTACCTTCAAAGTCTGATAGATGACCAAACAAATATCGTGAAAGATGAGGCCTTTAGTTTTGAGAACTTCCCTGCTACATTAAATGAATATGAGGCATACATTAGTGATTTTTACACCTTTGCTGAGACCCCTGCTGAAATGCCTCAGTTCGATACAGATTTCAGGGTACTCGACTTCTCTTACGCTACCTCTGTAGCAGCCTATTCTGCAGCAACAGACGGTGGTCCTCTTGGTGACAGGAACTGGTTCCCGGATTTCGTGAATGTTGAGAATTTTGGAGCAATTGAACAAATTAAGGTCTATCCAAATCCGGTGGAGAATCTGATTACAGTGAGTCTCAAAGGTGATCAGTCAGTCGACCGGGTTGTTATTTCCAATATTCTTGGCCAGAACATGAAATCTGTAGAGAATATTAAAGGAAAAGAATTTGTACTGGATGCAAGTGAACTGAAAACAGGTATCTATTTTGTTAAATTTTACAGCAACAATAGCTTATTAGGTACAAACAAAGTTATTAAGAAGTAAAGAATACAGATATTTATTAAATTTTAAAGATCAGGGTGCTTAGTACCCTGATCTTTTTTTCAACAATTTTCTTACCTTATATTTATAATTATTCATCTAGAGGCTGTGCGAAATCCATCAAAAATACTTCTGAGGTTAGGTAAAAATTTATTATTAATAATTTTGATCTCAGTATTTATCACTCGTTGTCAGGATCAGGATCAGGCTGAAAGACAAAGGACAGCCGGTAAAATTGATTTTGAATTAAGCTGGGTGGAGCTTGGTGACAGTGAAGGTGAGATAGATAAGAAATCTGACAGTGCCGTTGTGGAAGCGGCTGAGTTTTCTCCTGATGAAAAATTTATAGTCTCAGGATCTGCTCTTGGAAAAGAAATGATCATCTGGGATGCCAAAAAAGGAGATAAAATCTTTGAGAAGAAATTCAGTCATAAGATTGAAACAGTATGTTTTAGCCCGGATAATAAATTTATTCTCACGGGCGGAGAATTTAACTATCTTTCTGTATTTGAAACGGACTCCCGGACTCAATTTAAAAGGTTGGATCTCCCATCCGGAATTGAAGGTCTACGGTACTCAAGAGATGGTGAACAATTAGCTCTTGGCAGAGAAGATGGGTTGGTAATGCTGGTTGACCCGGATGATTTCTCCATAAAGGATTCATTATTGCACGGGTTTCATGGCAATTCACCGGATTATTCTGATAGCAACTACAGGGCGGATGTTAATTCACTCGATTTTTCTCCTGATAATAGATATCTGGTTACCGGAGGTCTTGACGGAAATATAAAAATATGGTACTTGCCGGACAAAAAGCTCATTAAAACGATAAAGGCACATAACAGTTCAATTAAATCTCTTAGAATCAATAATAAGGGAAATTGCATTGCGACTGCATCTTCCGGTATTCCGGGTGAAGGTGATAACTCCATTAAAATGTGGGATTTTAAATCCGGTGATCTCTTACATGAACTTAGCTCACCTTATGGTATTGAAGCCGTGGAATTTACCCCAACGGGCGAATTTTTACTTGGCGGTGCACTGGAAGTCCCCGGAAATATTCCGGAAAAAACTCCGGTAGGCTTTATTTATGTTTATTATATTCCTGATGACTTTCTCTCCGACCCTATCCGACTGGTAAGCAAAGAGCCAGTGATCTTGTCGGAATATTTCAACTTCAACCCATCTGGTTCCAGAATGGTTAGTGGTCATGAAGATGGATCACTCAGGGTATGGAACATTATGTATAAGTAATACTTATATCTGTTTTCCGGTCTTAAATTAAAGTGAAAAAGTGGAAGAAGAGACGTTAGACAAATATTTGTTCAGGTCTCTTTCAACATACTTGTTATTGGAACCATCTTCTCATACGGCTAAGAAAAGGATAATGAATCCGGATCAGTTGAACAGAAAATTTTCACAATGAAAAATATTCAAAACAGAAGAAAATTTATCACAACGCTTGGGATGGCAGGTCTTTCCAGTTCTTTGTTTTCAAATGTAATAGCCGACAATGCTGTCACAGACAATGAAAATACTCCTGAAGAATCGGATATCAGGATTACCGGTGTAAAAACCTATGTTCTTCCCCGTGCCATTCTGGTTAAACTTGAAACCAATGCCGGGATTTCAGGCTGGGGTGAATCAAGTCCCAATAATACCCATCTTATACAAACTTTTATACAAACCGATATGAAGGATCGTGTAATCGGTCGCGATCCTTTTGATGTTGAACCTCTATGGGACGAGTTATTCTGGCATAACCATGATCTTGGCCCTGCGGGAGCATTACCTTATGCCATTGCCGGTATTGATCTGGCTATGTGGGATCTGAAAGGAAAGATATTAAAGCAACCTGTGTATAAGATCCTTGGCGGAAGCTACCGAAAGGAATTTCCGGCTTATGGCGGATTCGGGATATATGGCGGTACCGTTCCTGTTGATACGGCAGTGGAGAAGGCACTGAACCTGGCTGAGAAAGGATTTAAGGTAATTAAATTACGCATGCAGATCAGGGAATATAATCTGAATCCCAATCCCGATTTTACGCTCAAATATTATACTGCCGTTCGAAAAGCCCTGCCAGATGACATAGAACTTTTTATCGATCCAAATGAAGGCTATACCGCATCCCGTGCAATAGAAATAGGACGGGAACTTGAAGATATGGGCATGAAATATTACGAAAGCCCCTGTCCGCTGGAAGCGCATAAAGATACGGCAGCAGTAGTTGAAGCACTTGATATACCCGTACTTGCCGGTGAAAAATGCTATACACGCTGGCAATTCCGTGATTTGATACTGGAGGCAAATCCTGATGTTATCCAGCCTGATGTAATTAAATCAGGTGGAATCACTGAAGTTAAAAAGATCGCAGCATTGGGGCAAACATTCTTTAAAACAATGGCTCCGCATAATACCAAACCTACGCTTGGAACTGCGGCCGCCCTTCACGTTATGGCATCCTGCTCAAATTTCGGGCCTTTCATTGAATTTATTGAAACAGAACTCTACAAACCTGTTTTGAGTGTATTTGATAATCACGTGGAGTTTAAAGATGGTACACTTATTCTTCCGGAAGGTCCCGGACTCGGATTGATTGTTAATGAAAAAAAATTGGAAAAGATATCAGAATAATAATTTAATAAAAGATTAATTATGTCAGAACATATCACCCACGTAGCAGTTTACGAAGACAGCGTAAGGCTTATGAAAGCCGATAGGATTAACTTTCCTGAGATATTTATCAGGAGTGTGGAAAAAAGCTATGATAGTGGCCTGTTTTGTAGCGGATCAAGAGGTAATCACCTGTATGCCATACCTATCATTGAAAAATATAAAAACCGTAAAGCGGATTCATTCAAAAAGGAAGAAACAGAGCAAATTGCCGGTGCCATTGGCTGGATAACACACCGGGCATCCGACCTGCAAATGAAACCCATTTTTAGAATTCTCGAAGATAAAAACCACCCGGTGTTTCATGACAATGAATGTCAGATGTATCATGATGCTATCGTCTTTAAAGAAGTATATCAGGGGGGGACAGTTTCCACTAAATCGCATTACGAAAAGCTGTCACCAGCTACCCTGGCACATGGGATGAAGGGGAATCCAGCTTCAGCCTATGTCAATGTACCTGTTACTGAAAATGTATTCACACATTATTTTATGAGTGAATTTGCAAAACAACAGCATTTCATCAATGATATCGATGATATTAATGATTACTGTGACTTATTAGTTGATAACAGTCAGTATTTATATGAGGACCTCCGGATCTATATTGATGCCTTTCAGTCGCCGGAGTTTCACAAGCTTACCGAGTATATTCACAATTTTAATGTGTACGATGAAGAAGACGCAATGATAAAAATTGTAAGAAACATACAGCTAAATGAAAAATACCCCACAGCCCCGGAGCTTAAAGAGGCGCTGGATACTGCTGATCAACAATCACAATACGCCCAGGCACTGAAGAAGTCATATGATTATATAACAGGTATGGGTAAGTTTTATCATGATGAGATCAGTAAAAGTCAGGTATATGATATCGTTGAGAATTATAACGAAGAGCACAGAATTTAAATCCAAAAAAAAACAAGATGAATAATCATATAAACAGAAGAAGTTTTTTTAAACAAAGTGCCATGGGTAGCGCTGGGGTTATCCTGGGTGGTTCATTGTTGAGTGTCAGAGATATGTTTGCAGCTGCAGCGACTAATTTAAAAGCAGGAGTAGGTGGCTTAGTGCCGGTTTCGGTTATCGAAGATGCCAACTTGCTGGTATTGCGTACAGCAAAGTTTGCAGGCGATTCGGAATACGCCCTTACATCCGATTTGCATAACCGTCCGGCAGCACCCGGTAATAAAGGCCGGTTGGCGTCTGTTCTTCCGGTTGAGGATAAAAAATTGTTGGATTTACTGCATGCGATAAAACAAAACAAAAGCCTTAAAAATCGCATCGAAAAAATTGCTATTGCCAATGGTTGGATTTGCAACAATGCCACCTATAAACATTTAAAACCGGTATATGGCGACAATCCTTCACCCGAAACAATCATGGATGTTCAGGCATACCACGATGCACAATTACTAATTGAATTATCCGGTATTCAGATGACGAGTGATGTGAAAGAAGAATACCTTGCCGCCTTGTTTAATGAAATCTTGCCCCGGGCTTCAACCAGGGTGCATACATTTATTCCTGCTGAAGATGGTCACGATTGGGTAAACCGAATGACTGACTGGAGAGTGATGAATAATAGCTATATGGATGAGCTGGCAAAAATTATGGTCCATCCTGAAATGCGCAAGAAAGAAAACTATGTGGATGGTCCGAATTTTTACAATCCCTCCGATGCCATTATCATGTACTGCCGGAACCTGCAAAATGCCAAAAATGTAAAAGTTGGTAAGATTGAAAAAGCGGTAAATGACGCTTCTAATAGAAGTTTATATGCCAGGGTACTGGGTGAATCATTCAAAAATATAAATGCTGCCAATGAATTTATAAATAATAACATGAGTGGTAGTGAACTGGAAGCAATGCTGTTTTCATGGAAAAAATAATATTATGAGAAAAATAAGTGTATCAAAAATCAACTTTTTATTAATCCTGCTATTTGTAGCATTACCGGCTATTTCACAGGAAGATATCGTTATTTTCAAGGAAGATAAACCCGATATAAAATTGCTTTGGAGCCGGATGGCCGATTTTAGTCCCACTTTACGATCAGTGGAAGCTGCCGAGTTTTCACCCAACGGTAAATATGTAGCATCAGCGGCTAAATTTGGATCATATTTCATGCTTTGGCGGGTTGCCGATGGTTATTTGTACTGGGAAAAGGTAATGGATGCAGAAGTGGAAGCTGTAACGTTTTCGCCTGATGGACAATATATTGCCACTGGTGATGAAGCAAATATGGTTACTATTTTTAACCTGAAAGGTGAGGTAGTTAAAGTGCTGCAGCACGATGCAGCCTTCGATGGCATTACCTGGCGGCCCGATGGCAAATATGTAGGTGGCGGATCAGAGAATGGTAAAATAGTTTTATGGAATGCTGAAACCTGGGAGAAGGAGATTGTGTTGGATGCCGGAGGTACAGTTAACTCCCTGCAATTTACAAAGGACAGCAAAAAACTCATTGCAGCCGGAAACCGTCTTGACCCTGAAAAACCCGATGCACCACGCCATGGTTTTGTGAAATCATGGGATGCAGCAAATGATTGGGAGGTGATTTTTAATATCAGAGCCCAGGATCGATCCACAAAAAGCGTTCGTTTTCATCCCGATGAAAAGTCTTTTGCCATTGCCGGTTTTGCTAATCAGGTGAAGGTTTACACTTATCCTGAACACAAGGAACTGGCAGTATTCAATTTTGAAAAGAAACTCGAAGCTGTGGAATATCATCCCGAAGGCAACTTTTTGTTTGCAGGCGGGCACGGAATGGAGATGGTGGTGTATAATACTAAAAACTATGAAGAAGTGATGAGGTTTCCTTGTCGCAGGGTGGAATACATCGATTTTTCCGACGATGGCAGGCTGATGGTTACCGGTCACGAAGATAGCGGGCTGTTGTCGTTATACATGTTATGGTCCAAACTTACGGGCGAAGATCATTATGATATTTTGCAGCGGCAGATTCTTAATAATAAGGATTTGAAATAATATTTTTTTTGCTCTATATATTACCTAACTAGGGTTTACTATGATAAAAAGTATTACTTCAGTTTTATTGTTATCACTTTCTGCATTTTTTTTAGGTTGTATTCAGCAAGCTGAAAAGCAAATCCCTCAACCCAATATCCTTTGGATAGTCAGTGAAGATAACAGTCCGTTTATTGGTGCCTATGGCGATGAGTTTGCCACTACCCCGGTACTGGATTCGCTGGCAAAACAAAGCGTGTTATTTGAAAATGCCTTTGCAGCTGCACCGGTCTGTGCCCCGACACGCTCAACCTTAATCACGGGCATGTATGCCAATTCACTGGGTACACAACAAATGCGTAGCTGGTATCAGATTCCTGAGGAATTCCGGTTTTTTCCTGCTTATCTGCAGGAAGCCGGTTATTATTGTACCAATAACGCCAAAAAAGATTACAATACCATTGATCAGCCTGAAGCCTGGAATGAATCGAGCAATCAGGCAACCTACCGGAACAGGAAACCCGGTCAGCCCTTCTTTCATGTGCAGAATATTTTTGTGTCGCACGAGAGCAGCCTGCATGATTCCATTCCCTGGGAAGACCTGAGGCATGATCCGGAACAGGTACCCATTCCGCCTTATCACCCCAAGACGCCGGAAATGAAACACGACTGGGCGCAATACTACGATAAGATTGAGGATATGGACACCCAGGTGGGGCAGTTGCTGCAACAGCTTGAAGAAGACGGACTGAAAGATTCTACCATTGTGTTTTATTATAGCGATCATGGCGGTGTGCTGGGCCGTAGCAAGCGGTATATGTACGAATCCGGTCTGCGCGTACCTTTGATTGTTCACTTTCCTGAGATGTATAAAGATTTGTTGTCGGAATCCATGAAAAATACGACCGACAGGCTGGTTTCCTTTGTTGATTTTCCTGCTACCGTATTAAGTCTGGCCGGTGTAGGGGTACCTGAACATTTTCAGGGTGTTCCTTTTTTTGGAGCACAGGAAGGACCCGAAAAAGAGTATGTCTATGGTTTCCGGGGCAGGATGGATGAGAAAATTGACATGTCGCGTTCAGTCAGGGATAAACAATTCCGTTACATCCGCAATTACATGCCACATAAGGTATATGGGCAGTATCTGGAGTACCTCTGGCGTGCTCCATCCATGCGTTCATGGGAAAAAGCATATTACACCGGTGAGCTGAATGAAACCCAGGAAGCTTTCTTTAGAACGAAACCTGCCGAGGAACTGTACGATATCAAAGCAGATCCTTTTAATGTGAATAACCTGGCCGGGAACCCGGAATATGAAGAGGTGATGAATGAGATGCGCAAACAAAACCAGGAATGGATTTATGAAATCAGGGATGCCGGATTTCTGCCTGAACCCATGATGGCCCGAATTGCTCAGGACACGCCTGTGTATAACTATATGCGCAGTGCAGCCGTGCCCTTTGAGAAACTGGTTGAAACAGCGGATATGGCTTCCGCACGTGACATTACCCTGCTTGATGATATTCTTGTAAGATTGAACGATGATTACCCTGCCATACGTTACTGGGCAGTTATCGGTTGTATTGTATTAGAGGTAGATGACACGGAGGTGGTCAATAAGTTGCAAACCATGATGAGGGATGATTCTGAAATATCGGTGCGCATAGCGGCAGCAGAGGGCCTGTACCGGTTAGGGGAAAAAGAAGCCATCATTCAGACCCTCTCCAAAGCGTTGGACAGCGAGATAGAAATGACCAGGCTGTATGCACTGAATGTATTAGAAATGATGGGAGAGGAGGCTTTTGTTTTAAAAGACAAGATACAGGCACTTATTCAACGTGAACCAGATACAAAGGTTTACGACATCAGAGTGGCTGTGACATTGATGGATTTTTTCAGGGATGAAGGACTTCATAATGAATAGAAATAATATTCATTTTTAGGCATTCCTACAGACAATTAAAAATTATAAATACACTGCTATGGAAAGAAGAACATTTATTGAAAAAGGATCGCTGGCAACTGCAGGTCTTTTGTCGTCTTCTTTTACTGCACCTCAGCTAATTAGGAGAAATAGAAAATCAGGAAATCAGATGATTGGTATCCAGATTGGAGCAGTATCCTTTTATGACGAAGGTGTGAAAGCTGTGTTGAATAATGTACAAAACCTGGCCGGAGTGAATACCCTTTTCATTCCAGTGTATGCATATAATCGTGGACTTGCAGGTCGTCAAATCCCCGGAGAGACATTTCCTGATCACGGAGAGCAGGTGACCGATGAAAATTTTGTAGGTGGTTATTACGCCACCATGCATGATAAGTATTACAAAAATTCCATCTACAAGCCCGAACATGCCCGTGCCCCAGAATTGGGTGATTTTGATGTACTTGCCGAAGTAATTCCGGAAGCGCATAAACGAGGTATGAAGGTCATTGCTTTTTTCGCCGATAACTTTAGTAAAAAGCGACCTCATTCGGATAAGCTTTGTGAATATGATATTTATGGGAAAAATACAGGTCAGGTTAACCTTATAAATCCTTATTACCGGAACTTTGTAAAAGCAGTCACTGAAGACTGCATACGCTCGTATCCTATTGATGGCTTGCTTTGGCGAACCGAACGTA
>CAYRTD010000007.1:0-57035 GCA_964426915.1 uncultured Bacteroidaceae bacterium
TTTCAAAATCATTTAGTCGAACTGATCCCGTCCCGAAAGCTTTCGGGAGATAGTCGGATCTCATGGATTTAAGCGGTATTCGTTGACCGCATAAAGCTCTATGCTCGTGGAAAGCTTCAGCGACAAGCGGTCGCGCGCGCCCCATAAAAGAACGGGGCAGGCTTGATCCCGAACATTAGCTTCGCTGAGCTCACCGCCATTGGCGGTTCGGTTATGATCCAGACACCCTGACTCTATTGACAGACTCTAATATTTTTTTGGATTATTCATTTGTTTATTATATTTTTGATTAGTATTTAATCAATTTTTCGATTATAATATAATCATTTTATTTGAAACAATATAATTTGAAACCATGAATTTCAGTAAAAACATTAAATTACTGAGGAAAAGAAGGGGTAAGACCCAGGATGAGCTGGCTTTTGCCCTGGGAATGAAACGCCCTACTCTCAGTGGTTATGAAAACAAAGTAGCCGAACCGGGACTTGACACATTAATAAAATTTGCTGCTTATTTTGGAATTGCGATCGACACACTGCTTACAGTTGATCTCTCAATTCTTACAGAGAGTCAGCTATACCAGCTGGAACACGGCCAGGACGTTTTTATTACCGGGAAAAACCTGAGAATTCTTGCAACAACTGTCAATGAAGAAAACGAGGAAAATATAGAGCTTGTACCTGAAAAAGCGAAAGCTGGTTATACAAACGGATTTGCGGATCCGGAATTTATTCGTGAACTCCCCGTGTTTAATCTTCCGTTTCTTTCAAAGAATGCTAAATACAGGACATTTCAGTTAAACGGGGATTCTATGCTTCCTATTCCCGATAGATCATGGGTTACAACCCAATACGTTCAGGACTGGAGTAATGTCCATAGTGGTGATGCCTACGTAATACTTACCCTGGATGAAGGCATTGTTTTTAAAATCGTTGAAAATCTGATCGAAACGGAAGGAAAATTACGTCTTTATTCCCTGAATCCGGTTTATGAACCCTATGATGTGGATATAAAAGAAGTAAGAGAGATATGGAAATTTACTCATTATATCAGTAACGAGATCCCTGATCCTGTTTTGCCCGGAGATGAGCTGGTGAAGACTGTTAATAAATTAAAGTATGAAGTAAACATACTGAAGATGCAATCTGAAAAAAACCGGGAATTGAAAGAAGAAGAAGAGAATTAAAAACCGCCTTAATTCAGATAATAATCATTATCAAGTAATCGTTCCTGCTCCCGAAGTTTTAGCAGGATGGCAATCTGACCTTTCAGAAATTTCTCTCTTTCATTTAAGCTTTTCATGCTGATATACCTGTATTTATCCGCCGAGGAAAGATTCATGGCAACTGCAAGATCATTCAGGCGAATGGTGTTACCTTTTACGTTTTTCAGAAACTCAGGATCAAAGTCATCTGAGTAATTAATAACCATCTCCATTAAACTGCCGTCACTTATTTCCCGGTCATTTCTCAATTCGACTATTTTTCCTGCAGCATATAATTTTCCATTTTCCGGCTCTTTATAACTTATCATCTCAAAATTGGAAACTCCTTCAACCAGAATAACCATTTCTCCCTGAGAATTTTTAGCCACAATTTGCTTTAGCCTCACTTCAGTTCCGTAGGATTGCATTTGGTTTTTGATCATAAAAGGTATTCCAAAATTCCGTCCCTTCTGTTCACAATCATTGATTAATTGCTTATATCTGGTTTCAAATATCCTCAGAGGAATATCCTCACCGGGTAATAAACATACGTTCAATGGAAAAAATGCTATTTTACTCTTTATCTCGCTCATCTGAAACCTTTTTTTCTGTTCATGCTGCTTGATCATAAGTTCAAAGACTGAATATCGGGTGATATCACTTTCCTTAACGTTTAAAATGTTCAATTGGTTTACTCTCAACCCTTTTTTAACAAAATTGTTATTCCAATATGCCCTCATTCTGTGTTATTTCTTAATTTTATCTTCAAACATCAGCTTATATGTGTTATTTTGTGGAAATAAATCTTTCAAGACAGGCTTTGGCGGAACGGTTTGGAATTCCAATGCCTGAAGATCCCAGGTATATGCAGGCAAATTTCCTGTCGGCTTTTACCCGGCCCTTTCTTCCGGTCATTTCATCCAATGATAAAAATTTTATACAATTATTTAGCTGGGGACTTATCCCTTCCTGGGTGAAGGATAAAGAGAATGCGGAAAGAATAGTCAGGGGAACCTATAACGCCCGGTCGGAAACAGTATGGGATAAGCCTGCTTTCCGTTCTGCAATTAAGACCCGCCGGTGCCTGGTGCTTGCACACGGTTTTTATGAATGGCATACCAGGGATAAAATGAAAATACCTTATTATATAAAGAATAATGATGACCAGCCTTTTGCTTTTGCAGGATTAAGTGATAACTGGATAGACAAAGATACAGGAGAGATTCTTAGAACAGTAAGTATTCTGACAAAGAAAGCCAATCCCTTTATGGAAAAAATTCATAATACAAAAAAGCGGATGCCGGTTATCCTTTCAAAGAATTACGAAAACCAGTGGATTGAACCGGGAATGGAAAAAAGCGATCTCCAGGAGATCATTGCCGGATCAATTCCCTCCCTTGAAGCTTATTCTATAAATAAAAAACTGATAACCGGAAGTATTGATCCGCAAAATCCGGATATTATACGTCCTTTTTCTTACGAAGAGCAAAAAGGTATGTTTTGAAATTATCCGGCAGGAACATGTGACCGAAAGAAAAAGCATTGAATCAAAGACTTTTTTCACTGAATATTTGTTAAAAATTTAATTAACAAATTTTTTTATTAAGGCTGTAAGCTTGAATAAATAAGGACTGTATGACGGCTTAATAAAATTTTATTTCAAATCCGGGTATTCGGCGACCGGCACATACAACATTTTTTAAAAAGTTTTGTTATTATATTAATGATAGAGGTCCAGACAAACCACTCGTAGTTTTAGGTTTAGTTATTTTTTGGTTATTAGGTTCTTTTTCAGGCATGCATCTGTTTAGATGCTTCTAAATCTGTCTGGACCTCTTTTTTTACCCTCTTTTTTTCACATCTTCCATGACAAAATTTTCTTCTGGGATAATATTATTCCAATACGTCAAAGTAAATATTTAGGATAATTTCTCATTATATTTTTGTTTGTTCCTAATTCAGTTATTCGGCAATTAAAAGAACCTGATGAGATTTTGAGTGTTATTGATTCGATGTTTTTTTACTTATTAACAATTGTTAATATCTCTGTTTCATATCTTGTGGATTTAAATGGTGATTTTTTTTTGGCCAGTTCATCTCCCTTACTTATATTTGTTAATACCAAGTGAGCGATAAAAGGCCGCTTCCCGGTAAAAAAAGTGAAACTATCTCTGGATAGGGGATCTGAAAAGGAAAGAGTTCTACGGAACAGCACTGCCACACCAGGAAGCTAAAAAAACGAAAAATGGAGCAATTCTCTTTCGTTCAGCCGGAAAAAGAAAATTCTCACGAAGTCTCTTTGAAAAGCTGACGCTTTATCCCGGAAAGGAATTTTCATCCTAAAAAGTGAAAAATAATTTCCAATCAGCCGGAGGAGGATCGTAAGACCCGATTCTGCCTGACGGATAAAGTGAAAGAATCTTAAACTGGTTAAATCCAGAGTACAAAGATTCGGGTGAATGTGTGTTGTCTTCGGATAACAGGCAAATTCACCGGTCATAATAACCGTAACTTGGCATTGTTTAGTGGCTTCATGCGGCTAAAGAATGAGATGGGAACTATTCGATCAGAGTAGTTCCCATTTGTGTTTTTATACCTGGGTTTTTATCCTTTAATCTCATTTTGACTAACAACTATTATTCTTACATAAGTCTGCCCAAAACTTACAATAACAACCAATTTTCTTAAAGTAAGCTTTAAATATTCGCCACTTTGTCAACATATTTCCCGAACAATAAATGAAGCTATGTGTTTATTTCACTGTATTTTAAAGAAGCGCGTATTTGTTGTTAAAAAGTAGTTGAAATCTTTATTTCTCAGGAATGTGGAAATTGACATAACTTTGAAGCAAAATTTATTTATTCTAAATAAACAGTTATATGAAAGGAAAATTCCTTTTTACAACAGGGCTCACAGTCCTTTTTTTCTTTGGAGAGATTGCTATCAGCTTTTCTGACCGGGGAGACGGGAACTCCCTTATTGATACCGATAATTTTTCATTTGCTATTAATCTGGATAATTCGGACTCCGACTTTGAACAACATCAATATATCGACAGATTGTTTGAGTCTTTTCTGGAACTTTATTCGATTCCCGGAGCATCAGTTGCCGTTACAAAAGGAGAGAAACTCGTTTATGCCAAAGGATTTGGCATGGCAAATACGGAAACATCAGAACAGATGCAGCCCGGACATCTTTTCAGAATTGCCAGTGTTTCAAAACTTATTACTGCTACAGCTATCATGAAACTATGGGAAGAAGGGAAAGTTGACCTGGATGATAAGGTTTTCAGTGAGAGTGGAATCTTGAGTAACCTGCAAAGCAGCGGGTTTAATGATGATCGTATCACTGAAATTGAAGTAAGGCACCTGTTGAATCATACTGCGGGATGGTCCAGATACAAAGGAGATCCGGTCTTCAATTCTCTTTATATTGCCAGGAAATTGGGTGAAGCTCCACCCGCTCCTGAAGATATGGTAATTCAATTTGGTCTTCAAAAATCTCTTTCTTTTGATCCCGGAACAACATATTCATACTCTAATCTTGGTTACCTTATTCTGGGAAAGATAATCGCTGAGGTTTCCGGTATGCCATATGAAGATTATGTTGTTATGAATATTCTAAAACCCCTTGGAATTCATGATATGCACATTGGCAAAAGTTTTTATCATGAGAAATTCCCGAACGAGGTTCGTTACTACGAACCGGTAGGCTCATCATTAACACCTGCCTTTAATGGTTCCGGAAGAATGGTGCCCAAATCCTACGGAGGCAATAATATTGAATTACTTGGCGCTGCAGGCGGATGGGTTGCTTCAGCTCCTGAACTTGTTAAATTTATAACCTCCATTGATGGTTTTAATGGAATGCAGGATATTTTGTCTGACACTGTGATCAATCTTATGACAGATCCTGACAGGGCAGGGGAAGGACTTTTCGGCTGGAGAGGAAGCGATAAACATGGTACCTGGTGGAGGACCGGCACGCTTTCCGGGTCACTTTCTTTTGTGTTGAGAATGGAAAACGGTCTGAACTGGGTAGTATTATTAAATAACTCCGGATACAAAAGGCAAAGAATTCATAACAAACTCTCCAGAAGGATATTTGCCGCATCATACAGAATTAAAGAGTGGCCCGATTATAATCTCTTTGCAAAAAAAAGTAACACACAACCTTCACCAATTGCAGAAATTCCTGCTCGTAATCCACGTCTGTAATTTTATATTGTTTTTCTCATCAGGATGGCTATTTTTACAAGCTGATTTACGAGGATAAAATTGTATGGATTTTTTGAACTCACTGCAGGTGAGTGCCGATTCTCTGGAAACAGTTGCGTATGATCTTTTTATAGCAGTTTCCGGATACGAAGAACGCTGCACATACCTTTCAGAAAGTAAGAATATTACCGCTCAACGTAAAGTTGTACTGGCTTATAAAGAAAGAAACAAGGACTTATACCGGAAATCGAACGATAAATTCTTTCGGGATAATGCTTTTGAATTTATTGAGCTTTCTGGTTATGAGCCGGAAAAACTTATATCCTTTCTGAAGGATCTCTTTATTGATTCCGATGGTAAAAAAGAACTAAGGATACTGGTTGATTATTCATGTATGACCAAGACATGGTATTCTTCTATATTAAGCGTCATCCAGGACTCAGAAGGAATAATCAGCCAGATTAGGATTTGTTTTGTTTATTGCCCAAGTAAGTATGAAGAGCCCGTAAAGACTAAAAATCTTAAAAAAATCTATTCTGATTATTCAAAGGGGAAATTATCCGACACAAAACCAACTGTTCTGATTATTGGATTGGGAGTGGAAAAATCAAAAGCCGAACAAGTCGTGAATTTTTCACAACCGGATCTAATTATATTAATGTATCCCGATCCCGGTATTGATGACAAATATACGCGCACGGTGTTTAAAAATAATGCCGATCTCATACAACAAACAGCAGCCAGAAATCTTATCAACTATCCTATAACCGATGCAGAGAGTCTTAATCAGATCGTTACCTCTAAATGTGTGGAATTGCGCTTGTCTTACAATATCATAATAGCTCCTCTCGGGCCGAAGATTTTTGCCCTGAATGCCTTTCTGCTTTCAAGTCGTTATCCTGATATTAATGTCTGGAATTTTAGTACCATGCAAACGGAAAAACCCTCAAAAAGCATTCCTTCAGGAGAAATTATCGCCCAGGAAGTCATTTTCATTGATGATGATGAGCTTTTATGATTCAAAGCTGTTGGGTGGCAAACACAAATTACAAGAAAAATCTTATTTTAAATGGAGCCTAAAGCAATGGATTTGTAAACTTTTATGATTAATACTTGTTATTTTTCCATATATTAAATTCATAAATCAGGTAAATTAGTCTAATAGAAAAAATGTTATTTAGTGTCTGTCCATAATGTCCGATATACTCATTCAGGGTTAATTTTAAGCGGTATTCGTGAGCTCGTTACCACTCGGTTCTGCGTTGCTGCAACCGCGTGTCGCTGAAGCTTTAGGCGCCTACGCTAAAGCTTCAGCGACAGCGTGCGGAGGCACAAAATTTTAAATCCTCGAATACATTAGTATACTGCGGTTTAAAATTTTTGCGCGCCTTGATCTTGAACATTATGTTCCGATAGCTATCGGAACAGACACCCGACTTTATGGACAGACTCCATTTAGAATGATTTTAATTAATCAGGGATTTATATATTTTTGCAAATTTTAAATTTACAATATAAACATGGCACAATTTGAAATAATAATGCCCAAAATGGGAGAAAGTATCGAAGAAGCCACCATTACCAACTGGTTTGTCAAGGAAGGCGATAAAGTGGTTGAAGATGACGTTCTTCTGGAAATAGCAACAGATAAGGTTGATTCCGAAATTCCCTCCCCGGTTGAGGGAGTTGTTCAGAAAATAATGTATGAACAAGATGAAACGGTTGCTGTAGGTTCAGTAATCGCCATCATTGATCTTGATGGTGAAGGAGGAAGTAAAGAAGATTCTGTCGAAGAAAAGACAGAGAAAAATACTCCCGAATCTGTTCAAAAACCAGACGAAGAAGAATCATCTGCTAAAGAGGAAAAGAAAGTGACTCCTCCGGAAACCCCGGAGAGCCGTTTACTTAAATCCGGTGCTGAAGGACGCTTCTATTCTCCTATTGTTAGAAAAATAGCTGCCGAAGAAGGAATAAGCCAGAAGGAATTATTTTCCATTGAGGGCAGCGGATTGAATGGAAGGGTACAAAAAAAAGATATCCTTTCCTACCTTGATGAAAAAAAATCCGGGGGGGCTGTTCCGGAAAGAGAAAAAGAAGAAAGGGTAAGTGCCCCGGCACCAAAGGATAAAGCTCCGGCAGAAGAAAAGCCTAAAGCTTCAGCTTCGGTTTCGTCACAAGATGAAATTGTGAAAATGGGAAGAATGCGTAAGCTTATTGCCGATCACATGATTAGCTCAGTAAAGACTTCGGCTCACGTGACAAATATGCTTGAAGTAGATGTTACCAACGTAGTGAACTGGAGAAATAAAATTAAAGACGATTTCATGCGAAGAGAAGGTGTGAAAATAACCTATCTTCCGGTATTTCTTGAAGCTGCAGTTAAAGCAATCAGGGATTATCCCATGATCAATTCCTCTGTCGACGGAGACAACATAATTATCAGGAAGAGAATAAATATGGGCATTGCTGTAGCTTTACCCGATTATAACCTGATTGTTCCCGTAATTAAAAATGCCGACAATTATAATCTTGCAGGTCTGACCCGGGAACTTAACAGGCTGGCGGATGATGCAAGGAATAATAAATTGAATCCTGATGATGTACAGGGAGGAACTTTTACGGTTACCAATTTTGGTTCCTTCAAAAATACGATCGGCACTCCGATCATCAATCAGCCCCAGGTAGCAATTCTGGCAGTGGGTGCTATTGAAAAGAAACCTGCCGTTCTGGAAACTCCCGAAGGGGATGTTATTGCTATCAGGCATAAAATGTTTCTCTCACTGACATACGACCACAGGATTATCGATGGCGCCCTGGGTGGTTCCTATCTCCGGAAACTAGCAGACTATATAGAAGATTTTGATTCCGGAAGAACAGTTTAATTCATTTGAAAATAAAGGCATACAAAAATGACTAAAGAAAATAAATTTCACATTAAGAAAACAGAGAAAAAAACACTTGAAAAATGGTTCAGATTAATGGTAGTTGGAAGGGCCCTCGATGACAGAGCTCCGAATTACCTAAAACAGGCAATAGGCTGGTCCTATCATGCACCATACGCCGGCCATGATGGCATACAACTTGCTATAGGTCAGGTTTTTGACAAGGAACACGACCATCTTTTCCCCTATTACCGTGATATGCTAACCGCTCATTCGGCGGGTATGACTGCAGAAGAAATTATTCTTAACGGTATTTCAAAAGCGGATGACCCCGCAAGCGGAGGAAGACACATGTCAAACCATCTTGCCAAGCCGGAATGGAATATCCATAATACTTCTTCCTGTACGGGTAATCATGCACTGCATGCAGCAGGTGTGGGGCGGGCTATTAAAAAATATGGTGTAAAAGGTGTTGCTATTAGTTCTCAGGGAGAATCTTCTGTCTCGGAAGGCTATGTTTATGAGGCTATCAACGGAGCTTCAACGGAACGGCTTCCTGTTCTGTTCGTTATACAGGATAACGGATATGGTATATCCGTTCCCAAGGAGGATCAGACAGCGAACCGAAAAGTAGCTAATAATTTCACCGGATTTAAGAATCTTAAAATTTTCCACTGCAATGGCAAGGATGTGTTCGATTCAATGAATACATTGACAGAAGCGAAAGAGTTTATTGAGAAAAATGAAATGCCGGCGATTGTCCAGGCCAACTGTGTGCGGATACATTCTCATTCTAACTCAGACAAGCATGAATTATACCGTGATGACTATGAAATGAACTATGTTCAGAAATATGATCCTCTTGCCAAATTCAGAAGAATGCTTATCCGTTATGAACGTTTTACAGAAGAGGAAATCAAAGCTATTGAAGACGAGGCGAAAGAAATCGTGAAAAAAGCACACAAGGCAGCGATAACTGCTGCTGATCCGGTGCCCGAGTCAATATTTGATTTTGTGATCCCCGAACCTTATAAAGCGGAAAAGTATCCCGACGGAACACACAATGAAAATGATAATAAGAAGAAACTTATAGAGGGATTAAATGAGACACTTAAAGCAGAGTTCAGAACAAATCCCGATACTTTTTTATGGGGTCAGGATATAGCCAACAAAGATAAGGGTGGCATTTTCAATGTTTCCAAAGGCATGCAGCAGGAATTTGGAAAGGAGCGTGTATTTAATGCTCCCATAGCTGAAGACTTTATTGTGGGTACTGCTAACGGGATGAGTAGATTTGACGACAAAATCAGGATCGTGGTTGAAGGCGCTGAATTTGCGGATTATTTCTGGCCGGCAATGGAACAGTTGGTGGATACTTCACACGATTACTGGCGTACAAATGGAAAATTTTCTCCCAATATCACTATACGACTCGCATCGGGTGGATATATAGGCGGTGGATTATACCATTCGCAAACAATTGAAGGTGCCTTGACAACCTTTCCGGGTATCCGTGTAGTTTATCCTTCCTTTGCAGATGATGCGGCAGGGTTGCTCCGAACATCCATACGTTCAAGAGGTGTGACCATGTTTCTGGAGCCTAAGGCTCTTTATAATTCACCCAAAGCGGCCACTCCGATCCCTGAAGATTTTGAGGTTCCCTTTGGAAAGGCACGACTCAGAAGACAGGGAGAGGACCTTTCTTTGATTAGTTATGGCAATACTACCCATATGTGTCTTGAGGTAGCTGAAAAACTGCATAAAGATGAAAACATTTCCCCGGATGTTCTTGACCTTCGTTCCTTAAGTCCTTTGGATGAAGAATCCATTTTAACAACCGTTAGAAAGACGGGCAAAGTGCTTATTGTTCATGAAGACAAAGTATTTGCAGGTTTTGGAGGGGAAGTGGCAGCTATTATCAACGAAAAGGCTTTCGAATATCTTGACGGACCTGTCAAACGCGTCGGTTCGGAATTTACCCCGGTAGGCTTTAACAGGATCCTTGAAGCAGCGACATTACCCTCTGTCGATAAGATTTATAAGTCTGCTCTCGAACTTTTAAAGTATTAAGAATTGATTTGTAAATTAAACCTTAACAATTATCAGAATGAAAAAGACAGCAATCATCTATAGTTTCAATGCAACCAAATCTGCGAAAATTGCTGAAAAGATAAAAGAAGAATTCGGTGAGGAGAATGTTGAAATGGTCAATGCGGAAGACATTACAGCTGAAAAATTCACTGAATATGATAACATGATCCTTGGAGCTCCGACATGGTTTGACGGAGAACTGCCAAATTACTGGGACGAATTTGTCCCCGAACTTGAGGAGACAGATCTTTCAGGTAAAACCATTGCTGTTTTTGGCCTGGGAGATCAAATTAAGTATTCCGAGAATTTTGTAGATGCAATTGGTATTCTGGCGAAATTACTGAAATCACAGGGTGCTAAAATAATAGGCTATACTTCAACGGAGGGTTATGAATTTGAATCAAGCAGGGCAGTAGATGACAATCATTTTATGGGTCTTGCCATAGATTATGAAAACCAGGGGGCAAAGAATAAAGAGAGGGTTAAAAGCTGGGTGGAGCAGATCCGAAAAGAATTTGAAGAATGATCCTTTTTATTGAATATAATCCGGCTATTTCGCTTTTTCTTCTGTTAAACCGGAGTTAAATCTTCAATATATAGTAAGTTTTGTGTCCTGTCATCGACAAAATGGACATGAGAGCTATTATTGTTATATCGGTGTTTCTTCTGTTTTCGCAACTAAGCCTTGTTAATTCCCAGACCTGCTGTTCCGGTGGTGTTCCCGTTTCCGGGAATATCGGTTTATTCCCATTGGCAGGTGCCGGATTCCAGCTAAATTTTTCATATGATTACAATCTATTAAGAACCCTTAAGGATTTCTCAGAAACCCTTGATGATATTAACAGGGAAAGGATCACTCATAGCATGCTGCTTGAAGCTTCTTATTCCCTGACCGATCGTCTGAGTTTTTACGGATTGCTATCTTTTGTTTCCCAGGAACGGACAATTCTGAATTCTTTTACAAGGGATTTTCAGCGAACCAGGGGTCTGGGCGATGCCGTCTTTATGCCTGGATATCTGGTCATGAACCGGCCAAATTTATCCTGGCTCCTGTCGGCAGGTGCAAAATTTCCTGTTGGGAGGTCTGATATAAGAGATTCCAATGGAATTTTACTGAATCCCGATCTTCAGCCGGGCAGTGGCGCTTTTGATGGTTTATTCTTAAGTATGATCCGGCTGGAAAGCTCCCGGGGAAACTCTTTCTGGAATCAAATTGCCTTCCGCCGAACCGGAACAAATACTAATTTCAGAAATTCTTCGCACTATCGTTTTGGAAATGAATTGGTAGCTTCTGCTGGCTGGTCAAAAAACTTTCTGCTATTATCTCAAATATTTGAACCTTCGCTTATTCTGTCATACCGGTTTGCGTCTAATGATCTTATAGATCGTAAAAAGATGCCCAATACAGGAGGAAACTGGATTTTTGCCAGTGCCGGAATTGCCTTTTATCTGAATGAGAACCTGAAATTTTTCTCCTCTCTGAGCCTTCCGGTTTTTAGTGAGCCTGCAGGGGTACAGTTGTCTACTACTATGCGGATGAGTGCGGGTATATACTTTGCTATTAGTAAATCTCAAAATGTTTTTTAATAACTTTTAAACCAAATAAAATGAAAATACTGATAATATTTCTACTGATGTTTTATGTGACAGGATGTGAAAGTGATAATCCCGATCCGGCAAATAACGGTGGTAATAATAATACGGATGAATGGTTGATACCAGCAAGTGAAATATTCGACGGAGGTCCGGGTAAGGATGGAATACCCTCTTTGGAGAACCCGGTTTCCAGTCCTTCAGATGACCCCGAACAATATTACCTTGATGATGATGACTTCGTCCTGGCTGTGGATTTTTCGGGTGAAAAAAAAGCCTATCCACACCCTGTTCTTGACTGGCACGAAATTGTGAATGATAAAATTTCAGAACATTTCTTTGCCCTCAATTATTGTCCTCTGACCGGCACCGGCATGGCCTGGAACAGGTTGCTAAACGATCAAATAACCACCTTTGGTGTATCCGGAATGCTCTACAATAGCAATCTGATACTTTATGATCGTCAGACGGATTCCTACTGGTCCCAGATGAGCCTGATGTGCGTCAAAGGAGAGATGTCAGGCCAGTCTGCGGATATTTATCCCGCGCTGGAGATGAAATGGGGTACATGGAAGAGTATATTTCCGGATTCAGAAGTTATTGAACGCCCGGGTAATTCCTCAAGGCCTTATGGAAGTTATCCTTATGGTAACTACAAAACCGATAATAATTATCTGCTTTTTCCTGTTTCCCCGAAAGATGATCGTCTGCCTCAAAAAGAAAGAGTGCTGGCAGTAGTTGGGGATGAAGAAAATGCAAAAGTGTACCGCTTTTCACAAAATCCGGGAAAATACATTTTCATAAAGGATGCATTTTTTGGTAATGAGTTTGTCGTTGCCGGCATAAGCAATGACTTTCTTATTGTGTATAAAGAGATAACAACCGATGGGACAGAAGTTGATCTGAATCTTACAGAGAATAAACTCCCGGTAATTTTTACCGATGCAAGCGGTTCTGAATGGGATGTCTTCGGTAATGGGATCAGCGGACCCAATGCAGGAAAAAAACTTGTTCCTGAAACATTCATAAATGGATTCTGGTTTACATTCCCTTCATTTTTTACGAACGTGGAGATCCACCCGTATGAAAATTCTTAGATTTTCTTTTTCGAATAGAGGCGAATAGTATTTTTCGGCAGTGTCAAAATTGTTTCTTAGATGAACCATTAACTTATAAATTTATATTTTTATGGCTCGAGATATAAAAATTTATCTTAATTAGCCTCTTTTTAAATTAAAATTAGCATTTTTGTATTTTCGAACAGAAAAATTATCGGATTGTGAATTAATATCACTCTCCGATAATTTTTTATAAAATACATATTATGGCTAAGGAAAAAGTATATGTTTTCGACACTACACTCAGAGACGGGGAACAGGTACCAGGATGTCAGCTCAATACTATTGAAAAAATTGAAGTTGCAAAGGCTCTTGAACTACTGGGTGTTGATATTATTGAAGCAGGTTTTCCCATCTCCAGTCCGGGTGATTTCAATTCGGTTGTGGAAATTTCCAAGGCTGTGAGTGAGCCTGTAATCTGCGCACTTACCAGAGCTGTTAAGAAAGATATTGAAGTGGCTGCGGAATCTTTGAAATTTGCAAAAAGAGGAAGAATACATACCGGAATTGGCACTTCCTATTATCATATTTATCACAAACTGAATTCAGATCCTGATAAAATTCTTGAAAGAGGAGTGGAAGCAGTGAAATACGCCAAATCTTTTGTGGAAGATGTTGAATTCTATGCTGAAGATGCTGGCAGAAGCGAGAATAAATATCTTGCCAGGATTGTGGAAGCGGTAATAGAAGCTGGTGCCACGGTCATTAATATTCCCGATACAACGGGTTATACTCTTCCTGACGAATTTGGAAAAAAAATTCTTTATCTTAAAGAGAACGTAAAAAATATAGATAAAGCAATAATTTCCACCCACTGCCATAATGATCTGGGCATGGCAACAGCCAATACAATAAGCGGCGTGCTTAATGGAGCCAGGCAGGTGGAGGTTACTATGAACGGAATAGGAGAAAGAGCCGGAAATACATCTCTGGAAGAAGTGGTAATGATCCTGAAAAGCAGAAAACACCTTAATCTGACTACAAATATAAACCCCAAAAGAATATATAAAACAAGCCGCATGGTTTCCAGTCTCATGCGTATGCCCATTCAGCCGAATAAGGCCATTGTTGGCAGGAATGCTTTTGCCCATTCATCAGGAATTCATCAGGACGGGGTGTTAAAAAGAAGAGAAAACTACGAGATCATAAATCCACGTTCAGTCGGCATCAATGAATCCTCCATCGTTCTCACTGCCAGAAGTGGTCGTGCCGCACTAAAACACCGGCTCGAAAGACTTGGATATAAATTCGATAAAGTACAGCTTGATCATGTATATGAAAAATTTCTTGATCTTGCCGATAAGAAAAAAGATCTAACCGATGATGATTTAAGAATCCTTGCCGGCAAAGAGGTTGCCGAAGATAACAGAAGGATTCATCTTAAAAGACTCCAGGTTGTGAGTGGACTGGACAGTATTCCGGTTGCCACAGTTACCCTGGAAATAAACGGTGAAAGTTTTACCGCAACCTCTGAAGGTAACGGGCCAATCGATGCATCATTTTCAGCCGTTAAGCAGATTGTTAAAAGAAAAGCCAGACTTGAGGAATTCCTTATCCAGGCAATAACAAAGGGAAGTGATGATCTTGGAAAAGTACATGTACAGGTGGAGAATAAAGGTGTCGTCTATTATGGCTTCTCAGCATCAACGGATATTATCACTGCTTCGGTTGAAGCATATGTAGATGCTCTAAGCCGGATTGTCTGATTTTTCTTAATCAGGTAGGTGTTCGGAAATATTACCCCGCTGGGTACAAGACCGCAATTCGAAGATTTAGAAATGAGCTTGATGAACTAATCATGAAAATGACCATAGTTTTTGCTGGTGGAGATCCGGACGGAACAACTCACCAAATTTGCATTTCCAACAAATTGACTTACTTCTCCCCCACAGAGGAGTTAGTCGATAATGTTTGAGCATTTTTCTGATAAACAGCGTATTGCAATATTTTAGTTTTTTTTTAACACAAATAATACTTTTTTCCATGAATAAAAGGCTGTCTTCATTTGTCAAAGAGGATGAACATTGACACTTAAGAAGATATTTTACTCATGAAGAACATTTTATTGATTTTTATCCTCTTTGTTTCTGCTGGCATTCTGAGCGCACAGACAGGGGAAGGAAGAAGAGAGGCTATGATGAATGCACGGGAGGGAAAAGTAACCGGTACCGTTATTGATTCCCGGGATAACACTCCAATGGAATTTACCTCTGTTGCTCTTTACAAAAGCCGGGATTCGAGCCTGGTAACAGGTAGTATTACATCAGCCGATGGTAGTTTTATATTAAAAGAGCTTCCTTACGGGAAGTATTACCTGATGGCAAATTTTATGGGCTATGATAAAAGCTTCAAAGACGAGATAGTCCTTAGTCCCCGTCAAAAGTTTTTTGATGCAGGAGAAATCCGGCTCAGTTTATCGGCAAAACAGCTGGATGAGGTTGAGGTCATTGCAGATCAGGCTCATGTGCAGTACAAGATAGACAGGAAAGTGATCAATGTTGGACAGGACATTAATGCAGCCACGGGAACAGCTGCAGATGTGCTACAGAATACTCCCTCCGTTTCGGTCGATATTGACGGAAATGTAAGTCTCAGGGGAAGTGAAAACTTCACTGTTCTTGTTGACGGAAAACCCACACCGCTGGATGGCAATGATGCTCTGCAGCAAATACCGGCAAGTGCAATAAGAAATATTGAGATCATTACCAACCCCTCTGCCAAATACGATCCCGACGGCATGGCCGGTATTATTAATATCGTATCAAAGAAGAATGCCCTGAAGGGATTGTCCGGATTAGTTAATGCGAAAATCGGTACCGGAGATAAGTATTCCGGAGATTTCCTCATAAATTACCGCAAAGATAATCTCAATGCTTATATAGGAGCAAATTACAGGGACGAAACTTACAGTGGGGAAATGTATTATCTGAAAGAGCTGGGTGAAGGGGAGGACAAGCGCTATGATGAACTTACAGGCAGCAGGGACAGACTTCGTACCGGAAATGAAGTAAAAGGCGGATTTGATTATAGTTTCAATGATAAAAATACAATTGGATTCTCCGCCGAAGTGGGGAGTCATGAGTTCAGCTCCGGTGGAATTCAGGAACAACGACTCTATAATGAATCCCTTAGTTATGATAGGTACGTGATATCTGATAATCTTAGCTCTCATGGAGGCGATTATTATAACCTGAATTTGAATCATACAAAGAAATTTGATAAGTCGGGGCATGAACTGGTTTCCTTTATAACATTTTCATCACATAAGGGCAAAGATTCTGACAGCCAGGTAGAATATCCTGCCGACCCTGACTTTATAATTGATAATGGGCTTACTCCATTCAGTATCCGGACCGGAGAGGAAGGAGATGAATATGAGATACGTGCACAGGTTGACTACACTCGTCCATTGGGTGAAAACGGAAAGCTCGAGGCCGGGTACCAGGCAAGGATTGATGATGAGAAGGAAACCTATCTTTTCGAGGAACTTGATCCTGATCTCAATGAGTGGTCCATTAATGACCGTTTTTCCAGCTCTACTGATTTATTCAGGAATATACAGGCATTATACACCACCTATGGAAATCAGGTTGGTGAATATAAGTATCAGTTTGGGTTGAGAGGAGAGTATACCGATCGTAGAATTATAAATGCAGAATCGGATAATGCCCTTACCATTAATCGAATAGACTTCTTTCCAACGGTTCATACATCACGGTCATTCCCTAATGATCATCAGTTGATGGCCTCCTACAGTCGGCGTATTAACCGGCCCAGAGGCTGGTACCTGGAACCCTTTTTAACATATATGAATTCCACAACATTAAGGAAAGGAAATCCAAACCTGGAACCTGAATATATGAATTCTTTCGAGCTGGGATACCAGAAAGCTTTCGGATCTTCTTTCATTGCATTTGAGACTTATTATAAAAACACCCTTAATAAAATTGAAAGAATTCAGGAAATATATGATCTGGAAGAAGGTATTACCCTGATGACATTCGATAATATCAGCAAAGATCATTCTTTGGGTGCTGAACTAATGTTGAATTTCGCAAGCCTTAAATGGCTTAATCTGAATGCAAGCACCTCATTGTATCGTTACTGGATTGAAGGAGAAATTAATGATGTGGAAATAGATACACGCAGTACCAACTGGCATTTACGAATGAATTCCACCTTTAATTTTAGTACCAAAACGCGACTTCAGCTTACGGGTATGTACCTGGGACCCTCGGTTACAGCCCAGGGAAAAAGAGAAGCATTCTTTTTTACAAGTGCTGCAATCAAGCACGATTTCTTTGACAGGAAACTATCCGCTACTTTGCAGATCAGGGACATCCTGGGAACAATGAAACATGAGTTCACTTCATATGGTCCGGATTTTAAATCATACGTTGAATTTACGCGGGAACCTCAGGTAATTATGCTTTCATTAAGTTATAAGATCAATAACTATCGTCAAAGAAGAAACGGGGGAGGTATGGATTCTGGTGATAATATGGGAGGCGGTGAAGGTGAGATGTTTTAGTGCTATGTGTATTTTTTATTAAGTTTTCAATCGTTAAGCAAAGCTGGTCCGATTTTTGTCAATATCTTGTAATTTTCTGATGATCTTCATTCACTAAAATTATGAGAAAAGAGTTATTCCTACTTGTCCTTTTGATAATATCTCCGGCTGTACTGGTATACCCAAATGAAAAGCCGGAAAAATCCTATACCTTATCAGGTCACATCAGGGATGCAGAAACCGGGGAAGAACTTATTGGTGCTACGGTATATGTAAAGGAACTAGGTGATGGGACGGTTTCAAATTCCTATGGATTTTACTCCCTGACACTTGGAGAGGGGGAGTATACGATAGGATTCTCCTATGTAGGCTATAGAATGCAGGAATACAGGATCCACTTCAACAAGGACCATTTTAGAAATATTGAACTTCAGAAATCGCCTTCTCAGCTTGAAGAAGTTACCGTGAGTTCCGGAAAAAAAAATAAAAACATTACCAGCCTGGATATGGGGACCACACAGATACCCATTCAATCCATTCGTCAGATACCGGCATTCATGGGAGAAGTGGATGTGATTAAAGCCATTCAACTGCTTCCCGGAGTTCAGTCTGCTTCGGAGGGCTCCTCGGGTTTCAGCGTAAGAGGAGGTGGTACAGATCAGAACCTGATATTACTTGACGAAGCGACGGTTTACAATGCCTCCCATCTCCTGGGGTTTTTTTCTGTTTTTAATAATGATGCGGTAAAAGATGTAAAGCTCTATAAAGGAGATATTCCCGCACGATACGGAGGCAGGCTCTCTTCCCTGCTTGATGTCAGAATGAAAGACGGAAACCTGAAAAGACTTTCAGGATCAGGGGGGATAGGTTCAATTTCCAGCCGTCTTACACTTGAGGGACCTATTATAAAAGACAGAACTTCCTTTTTGCTGGCCGGAAGAAGAACTTATGCTGACCTTTTTCTTCCACTGGCAAAAAATGAAGACATCAGGGACAATGAATTATATTTTTATGATTTGAACACCAAGATCAATCATATTATCGACGATAATAACCGCATTTTTCTTTCGGGATATTTTGGCCGGGATATCTTCTCCAACCAGTTTGCGGGCATGAAATTTGGCAACAAGACACTGACGCTTCGATGGAATCACCTCTTTTCAAAAAAGCTCTTCAGCAACTTCAGCTTTATTTATTCTGCTTACGATTATGAACTTGGAACCCCTGAAGACCAGCCCAGTGCATTCAGGTGGAACTCGGACCTGAACAATTATGGTTTTAAGAGTGATTTTACTTACTATGCAAATCCCTTAACTACCTTATATTTCGGATTATCATCCACCTACCATATTTTCACTCCGGGAATCGCGAGAGGACTCGGTGAGGAGACAATTTTCAATGAGTTTAAGCTACCCGATAATTACGCCCTTGAACATGGGATTTATGCAATGGGTGAGGAAAAAATTGGATACCGCTGGTCGGTTAAATACGGACTTCGTCTGTCGGTATTTCAGAATATTGGTAAAGCAACAGTCTATAACTACGATGAAAACTTTGAAGCTGTAGATTCAACCGTTCATGGAAACGGGGAATTATATAACAATTATGTCGGACTGGAGCCACGCTTAGGGATAAATTACACTATAAATGACAATAATTCCCTTAAAGCCTCATATTCAAGAACCCGTCAGTATCTTCAGCTCGCGCAGAACAGCACCGCCGGAACTCCCCTGGATATCTGGTTCTCAGCAAGTCCAAATGTGGAACCCCAAATAGCCGATCAGATATCTTTAGGTTTCTTTAAAAATCTCCGGGATCATAGCATTGAAACATCGGTGGAAACCTATTATAAAAACATGAAAAACACCATCGACTTCAGGGACCATGCGCAACTGCTCTTAAATCCACAGTTGGAAGGAGAAATAAGAACCGGTATTTCATGGTCCTATGGTATAGAATTTTTGGTACGTTTAACAGAAAGAAAAGTAAATGGATGGATAAGTTATACCTTGTCAAAAACTCAAAGAAAAATCGAGGATATTAATAGTGGAAGATCTTATGATGCGCCCTACGATAAGCCCCATGACATTTCAGTTGTTTTGAATTATAACTTATTAAAGGGGTTATCACTGGGCACTAACTGGGTTTTTTCCTCTGGTCTTCCCTATACATTTCCTACAGGGCGTTATGAAATATTGGGTAAGGTTCTCCCTGTTTACTCCGATCGAAATGAATACCGGTTTGATAACTACCACAGGCTGGACCTTTCACTGAATTACGAAATAAATAAACCCGGCAGAAGATGGGTAAGTGAATGGAATCTTTCAGTATACAATGTTTACGCCAGGAAAAATACCTGGGCCATTAACTTTGTTCAGGATCCGGATGATCCGAACCGTACATTTGCTGAAAAAACCTATCTGTTCTCAGTTATTCCTGCTATCACCTATAATTTCAGTTTTTAAAATGAAAAAGTTTTTTTATGGCATATTATCCCTTATCCTAACCGCTTCCTGTACCGAGGAAGTAGAAATTGAACTGGATTCCACATTTACCAGACTTGTTGTGTTTGGTGAAATTACAACAGATACAACTACTCATGAAGTAGAGTTGAAAAAATCGGCCGATTACTTTTTTAACCAGCCAGCCGAAAGAATAAGCAATGCAAGGGTGGAATTGTCGTATTCGGATACCGCCTTTGTTCTTCAGGAAAACCCTGAAGCTCCGGGAATATATCAGACCCCTTCTGATTTTTTTGGTTCTCCGGGTAAAACCTACACACTAACTATTGGCGAAGTTGACATTGATGAGGACGGAGAGGATGAAAGCTATACCGCTTCCTCATACCTTGCTCCGATAAATCCAATTGATTCCATAACACTTATGTATACTGCCAACAGTTTTTTTTCGGGCTGGGAAATACAAGTTTGGACCTGGGATCCTTTAGGTGTAAAAAATTATTATGTTTTTAAAGCACTTGTGAATGGGGTTCTGGTAACAGACACGCTTAATGAACTTATTATTCAGAATGATGATCTTTTTGATGGAAATTATACCTATGGGATAACCTCTCAGTTCCTTATGGATTCAGGCGATGAATATCTAAAACCCGGAGATGTTGTGACATTTGAGGCGAATGGTATAACGGAAGAATATTATAATTTTCTTTTGCAGGCACAGACAGAATCATTCGGGCAAAATCCTTTGTTCAGTGGTCCGCCTGCAAATGTTTCTACAAATTTAAGCAACGGTGCCCTGGGTTTTTTTACAGCATATTCAGTCTCAAGAGCAAGCAAAGTTGTTCCTGAAGAGAAACCTTCCGGTTATCGTCCCTGAAATCCCTTAAAAACAAATCATCCTTCACGATTGTTGATTATTATTCAGTGTCTGTCCATAATGTCCGATTTACTCAGTGAGACTATGATTTTGGTTTTCAAAATCATTTAGCCGAACTGATCCCGAGCAATAGCTGAGGGATCTCATCAGCGGTATTTCCCGGATTACCGGGGACAGGCGTGACCGCTTTCGCTTAAAGCTTGCCTGAAGGCGCAGCGCAGAGTAGCTTCTACGCTCGCGGAAAGCTTCAGCGACAGCGTGCGGAGGCACAAAGTTTTAATCCACCAAATACATTAGTATACTCGGTTAAAAATTTTTGTGTGCAAATCTCTTAACTTAAAACATCTGGCAAAACTGTATATTATTTCTTTTAAACGATTTTCGTATAATGAGAATTTTTAAACTTATTTTGGTCATTCTGACTATCCTTTCAGTAATATTTCTTGGTGGCGCATTTATTTTGCCTGAAAAACAGTATTTTGCAGAAACCCGTATAGTCGAAACAGACAGGGTTGCGGTTTTTACGAAATTCAAAGAAACATCCCATTTAAACTCTATACTCTCAGAAATATTGGTTGAACGGCAGATCAGATTTGAACTGAAGGAAGAAGAAAAATTTGAAGAACTTCAGTATTTATTATATATTAAAGGGTTAAAGGATCCATTAGTTGCCGGATTTATACTCGAAGAGAAAGATGAAGGTACTGAAATAACCGGTTATTTTCATATTGAATCATTGCAATATCCTTTGGGACGCTGGAAAGGATATTTTATTCCTTTCATGTATAAAAGATCAATTAATGAATTTATCGATCACCTTATAAAATCCTTAACCCAATAAACATAAAATATATGAATAAACCCGATTCTCATATTCTGGTGGTATTTGGCGCATCCGGCGACCTTACCTTCAGAAAACTGATCCCGGCACTCCATAAGCTTGGAAAACAAAAATTACTACCGGAAAAGATAGCCATTTTGGGTTTAGGAAGAACTAAAATGGAAAATGATGAATTCAGGAATAAAATGAAGGATGCCCTGGAAGAACATTCAAATATGAAAAAGACTGAAAAATCATTTCAGGAAAGTTTATATTACCATGCTCTTGATTATAGCCGGCAGACTGACTATAATGATCTCAAAAAGCTTGTTTCAGAGCTCCGGAAAAAGCACGGGATTGAAAAGAATATTCTCTTTTACCTGGCAACTCCACCAAAACTTTATGAGACGATTTCTGAGAATCTGGCTAAAGCAGGTCTTAATCATGAGGGAGTAAAATTGATCATTGAAAAGCCCTTTGGCAATAATCTTGAAACCGCTAAAAAACTCAACCGCCATTTGTTAAAATATTTTAAGGAAGAACAATTATACCGGATCGATCATTATCTGGGGAAAGAAACCGTACAGAATATTCTGGTTACCCGTTTTTCTAATTCTATTTATGAACCCATCTGGAACCGTAATTTCATAAATCATATTGAGATAACCAGTTCCGAATCTATTGGCGTGGAAAATCGTGGAGGATATTACGATCATTCCGGAGCGCTTCGCGATATGTTGCAAAACCATCTGCTTCAACTTGTGGGGCTTGTTGCAATGGAACCTCCGGTTAATGCAGATTCCGATTCCATTCGGGGAGAAATTGTAAAAGTATTTAAGGCTTTAAGGCCATTGAGCGAAGATGATATAAAGACCAGTGTTATCCGGGGACAATATCTTGAAAGTATGATGAAGGGCGAGAAGGTAAGCTCTTACCGGAAAGAAAAGGGTGTTGATGAGAGATCCATGACAGAAACCTTTGCTGCCATCAAATTCTATATTGATAACTGGAGGTGGAATGGAGTCCCTTTTTATATACGTACAGGGAAAAGACTTCCAACAAGAGTGACTGAGATCGTAATCCATTTCAAGGACACCCCCCATCATATTTTTTGCAGAAGTGACGGCTTGCCAAATGATCTTAATCAGCTTATTATCCGAATACAACCCGATGAAGGAGTCTTAATGAAATTTGGAATGAAAGTACCGGGTGCAGGATTTTCTGTTCAAACGGTGAATATGGATTTTCATTATTCCTCACTTTCAGATAAAGAGCTGCCCGAAGCTTATGAACGTCTCCTGCTCGATTGTATGTTAAACGATTCAACTCTCTATTCAAGAGCCGATGCTGTTGAACTTACCTGGGAGTTTATTGATCCTGTATTAAGGGCATGGAGAAAGAATAAAAACATTCCTCTATATGGATATCCGGCAGGTACATGGGGTCCTGATGTTGCTGACGATTTAATAGAAGAATCTGAGTTAACCTGGCGGTATCCCTGTAAGAACCTGGCCGACGACGGAATTTATTGTGAATTATAAAAAAAAACCGCCCCGGAAACGGGACGGCTTTGATTTCTTTCTTGTCTTATTTTGTCTAGTAAACCCTTAACTGACTTCTTTTTTTGATAAACATTTCAGGTTTTCCTTCGAATATGCTTATCAAACCGGTGGCTGCTATGTGTCTTCCGGCAAAAAATCTTTGAGGCGACCTGCTGTACCTTCTCGCATCACTTCTGTCCAGTACGATTGAAAAATCCTGGTAGGGATAAGGTCCGCCTATGTAAAGGTAATATTCTCTGGTTCCAGGGGAGTACCACACATCATAAACCTCACCATAAACTCTTGCTACTTCTCCTATGTAACTACCTGCATCGTAGGCTGATATTGTTGGAATGCGGTATCCCATCGGATAGTACCAGAGATTATACTCAGGATAGAGATAAACATATTCTCTGTACATATTATGAGTCCAGATAATCGACCGCCTGGGAGGGGTTCTGTAAATATAGTGCTTCCGTCTGTACTCAATGGGTCTGTGTGAATAATGGGTTTTTGGAGCAGGCCTTACCACCCTTCGTTCGGGACGATAGGTATAGGTCCTTCTTCTGGATTCATATTCGCGACCGGTTCTTGGCCTGTAGGTTTCATCACGACCATCATTTCTTCTTTTTGCATCCTTTACCCTCGCATTCCTGGAAGGATTATTATGCTCCACACGTGGACGCGTAGTTCCCGATTCCCGGTTCTGGTATACAGGTCGCCGATTCGTCTGTCTATCAGGCTCTCTGACATCTCTTGTACCTGATTTATTGTCTTCATATCTCCTTGCCGGGGGAGAAGGATTCGCTTGTCTGTTGTTTCCTGAATTGGAACGCCCCGGAGGTGCCACTTCTCTGTTACTTCTTTCTGTGCGGGAAGGAGATGACGAATTAGCTTTTGAATTATTTTCCCTGGTCGGTCGGGTTCTCTGAGCCGGAGTAGACCGGTTGCTACGCTCCTGAGAATTTCTGGATCTGGTTACTTTTTCTTTTTTTTCAGGCTCGGTGCGGGTAGTTCTTTCAGACCTGCTCCTGTTGCTCTGTGCACTCACTGTGAAAGCTATGAGCAATATTGCTGTTATTAGTGTTAAATGTTTCATGACTCTGAGGTTTTATGAGGTTCTGTAATTTTTATAAATCAAAATCTCTGCCAAAAAACTGCAGACATAGCTTTCAGTTCAGGTTTTAGGCTTTCAACTAGCTGAATACCTGATATTAGTAGCTAATATTTATTTTTTTTTACCGGCAGTGTTCTTTAGTATAATAAGATAGAAAAAGCAGGAAAAAGAATTGATAACAAAAAGTAACTCTATTTTGAATCACAAATGGTAGAATTACGTATGAATTTAAGTGTATATACTATAATATATCGAAAAAGGAGACGTATTAGATAATATGCATTCCAATTTAACTGAAAAGGAGGTTGCCGACAGCATACGGTATGCCAGTAATATTCAGGCAGCCCTGCTTCCTGATGCCGATTATTTTAAACGTTTATTGCCCGATAGTTTTATACTTAATTTGCCAAGAGACATTGTTAGTGGAGATTTTTACTGGGTATCGAAAGTCGATAACAGGATTGCTGTTACGGCAGCAGATTGTACCGGACACGGAGTTCCCGGGGCCTTTATGAGTATAATGGGTATTAATTTTTTAAATCAGATCACCTCTTATTGTATCCCTGCTGCCAATAAGATACTGAATCAACTCAGGGAATATGTTATGAAGGCATTGCACCAGACAGGAATGGCAGGGGAACAGAAGGATGGAATTGATATGGCGCTGTGTGTAATAGATACCGATGCCGGAATTATCGAATTTGCCGGTGCTAATAATCCTTTCTTTTATTTCCGTAACGGAGAGCTTAAGGAAATTAAAGGAGACAGGATGCCCATAGGAGTGAGTCCTCTCGAAGAGGAATCCTTTACCAAACATACATTAATGCTCGATGATGTTGATTCTTTTTTTATCTTTTCCGATGGATATTCGGACCAGTTTGGGGGAGATCATTATAAAAAACTGAAAATGAAAGGTTTCAGGGAAATAATTAAAAGCATCCACAATAAAAAAACGGGTAAACAAGTTGAGATTCTTGTGGATAAACTTGATGAATGGAAGAGAGATAATCGACAAATCGACGATATCCTGATTTTAGGTATTGGACTTGAATCTTTTAAAAAATGAAACTATCAGCGTTTAGAATAAAAAATTACCGATCCATAGTGGACACGAAATGGATTACTGTTGCAAGTGATAACATTACTTCTCTCATCGGTCAGAATGAATCCGGAAAAACCTCGGTGCTCGAAGCGATTTTCAGCTTTTCAACCGGTTCTATATCAGAAGATATTCTTCGTTCCGATCTCAGTTTGCCAATGGTATCCTGTGAATTTAAACTCTCCGGAGAGGAGGTAAGGCATTTTTCCTCTATCGAAAATATTCCCTCTCAGATCTCAGCCAACATCAGGAAAAATAGTAAAATCACGATCAATCGAAAATGGGATAACAAAAACAATTCGCTGTTCTTTATCGGGGATGAGGAAATCTTGATTGAATACAATCAAAAAGAAGAAAAAGAAATCCGTCTTACCGAAGAACTTGTGAGCAAAGCCAACGAAATTCTTGAAAACACCTCCAACCTGGTTGAAGAGATTAGTAAAGAAGAGAAAACAAGAGATGAGCAGACTGCAGAGTTGTCTCTTATTGAGTCCAGGATCGATAAACTTGAGAAAATAATACAAAGATCAAGAAATGAAAGAAAAAAACAGGTTGCCGGCGAAGAACTCAGTGAACTTAAAAAGGAAGAAGCAAAGATCCGGATGCTTTTTGAGAAATCGGATGTCCAATATCAGAAGAAATCCGAGGGTCTTAATAATCTAATTAAAAGATCTGAATATGCAGAGAAATTTCTGAATGCAAAAATGATCAATGAGGAACACCTGGACAAAATCAAAGAAAAGCAGCATCTTATTACAGAGCTTGAGGAAAAATTACTATTCACAGATAAGGAAAAGCTGGCCCAGTCTTTAAATCACCAGATCCGGCAGGAACAAAGTGCGATGGCTGCCATGGAAAAAGAGAAAGAACAGATCAATTCAAGTTATTTATTTGCCAGGGAATTATTTATTGTCGCTTTAAACAGCATGGGAAAGGTTTCCAACATGGAGGCAAAGGCCTGGGAAAAAGTAGACAATACAGAAAAAGAACTCTCCTTGCAGCAGATAGCTGAATATTTAACACCATTTCTTCCAGACGTCAAGTTATTTGAGGATTTTAGTAGTCTTCTGCCAAACCGAATCGATCTGGAAGACATTCTGAATTTAAATACCCGGGTTGAAGGTTATTATGCTGCTCGTAACTTTTTGATCGTTTCGGGACTTGATGCCAGTTTTTTTAAAGAATCCAACAACAGGATCCTGAAGCAAAAAATTGAAAACCTTAATGGTGAAATAACCCTTCATTTTCAGGGATATTGGCGTCAGCGTTTGGGCAGGAATAACAAGATCCGTTTAAATTTTGAATTGGAACATTACGATTTCAATCATCCGGATAAAAAAGGTAAACCATATCTGGAATTCTGGATCAAGGATGAACACGAAAGACTCTATCCCAAACAAAGAAGCAGGGGAGTCCGCTGGTTTCTCTCATTCTTTCTTGAGTTAAAAGCCACTGCCCTTGCAAATAATGAAAAGGGGAAGGTGCTTCTTATCGATGAACCCGGCCTGAGTCTGCATGCAAGAGCCCAGGAAGATGTACTGAAAGTATTTGAAGATCTTAAAGAAAATATACAAATCCTGTATTCAACACATTCCCCTCATCTGGTAAATACTGATAAAATATATAGGGTATTGGCAGTGCAGCGTGCAGATGAGTATGATGACCGTTCCGAAACCAGGATTTATGATGCCCAATCGCTTGATAGTGTTTCAGGTGATACACTGTCACCCATTTATACCCTGCTCGGTTCACAGATTAGTGAGAGTAATTTTATACAGGAAAGAAATAATGTTATAGTTGAAGATACCACAGCGTTTTATTACCTCAAAACCCTTTTTGATATTTTTAATCCGGCAGAAAAAGTGTATTTTCTCCCTTCCACCGATGTTTCTTCAGTACCCATGCTGGTTAATCTGATGACAGGCTGGAAACTTAAATTTGGTGTTATCCTGAGTGATAATCCTGAATCGGAGAAAGTGGTAAATGTTATTAAGAAAGGACTTTTTCAAACAAGCGAAGAAAAACTCACAAAACAAATACGCATTTTAAAAAATATTGAAGGATTTGAAAATCTGTTTTCTACTATCGACTTTAAAAAGTATATTTTAAAAAAACGTACGGGAATTACTGAAGAAAACCTTGAATATCTTAAAATCCACGATCTTAACCGGACTGAACTTGCCACTTCTTTTGCCCTGCATTGCCAGAATCATACAATTAAGCCTGATGACTTTGATGAGGAATCAAGAGAAAATATCATGTCAGTTATAAAACAGGTTCTTCAGTTTGAACGTTGATTATTGTTCGAAAAGCCGGTTCAGAGGAAGTATATAAGGAGATAATTTACACGCTACACAAAAATTAAATGCAGCCTCCATAAAAGAAAAAAGTGCTAGTACACTTATAAATATCACTGATACTTCAGAATTTCCGAAGAAAAGAAATATCGTTCCCAGTACACTGAGAAATAAACCCACCCTGGCTGCAAATATTTTTGGTCCCGCATTAATCATATTTTTTTGTATATCAGCTTTTTCTATAATATATTTATTGAAAAGGATAACAGGGTTCAACCTGCCCTCTAAAATATTTCGCAACAGAAAATCAACTGATAAAACCAGTACGAATACGGGGGAGCCTGTTACAAGAAATAAAACAGACATCAATACTGTAAAGCTTGCATTTAACCGGCTTAAGTTTTCATTGATCTGTTTAAATGATACCGGACATATTTTAACCATTATTATTCTCCCATAAATTAATTCTGTAAATATGACGCATTCCTGCTTAAGAACTTACAGGCCTGGGGAGATTTAGCTATTTTTTAACAGTTTTTTTCATGGGAATTAGATTTCTTAAAAACTACTGCAACTCACGGGGTGATTTGCCCGCACGCCAGTGATCTTCAATTTCTTCCAGGGTAATCCCTTTTGTTTCGGGTATATATTTCAGTCCCCAGATTATACCTATTATCGCAACTACCGCATAAACAAAGAAGGCTCCGGAGGGATTGGGATCGGGTTCCAGTGCCCCTTCATTCATGATTTCCATACCGGGTGCTGTAAATGCCCATGCCAGTTTCAGGAATGTAAAAGTTACAATAGCATTGAATAACCAGTTCGAAAGTGAACCGATACTCATGCCCAGCCCCCTTACTTTTAAGGGAAATATTTCTGAAATCATTAACCATCCCAAAGGCCCCAGACTAATAGCAAAAAATATTATATAAACCAGAACGGTACCAACGGCAATATATTTAAGGGAGGGTCCGAGATTATCCTTCATGAGAAAAAAGGTCCCCATGGCCGTAAGAGCTACAGCCATACCGGATAAACCTATGAAATACAGCCTTCTTCTGCCGATTTTATCGATGAGGAACATGGATAAAACCGTTGCAAGAACATTAACCACACCAACACTAATTGTTGCGGCAATTGCCGCTTTCGGGCCTGCAAAACCAGCAATAATAAATATTGTGGGGGCATAATAGATAATGGTATTTATACCTACGAACTGTTGAATGAACATAATACCTATAGCAATGAATAAAGCCGTCCTCAGCCAGGGTTTAAAAATTTCCGTCCACTTTGTTGCAGCTGCCTCATCTCTTTTAATATCATCCTTAATTCTCTGAACGGCCATATCAACCAATGCAGGATCTTCGACTTTGGCAAGAATCTTTCGTCCTTGGGCTTCCTTGCCCTTGCCGATCAAAAAACGTGGGGTTTCGGGAAGAAATAACATACCCACAAATAAAATGATCGCCGGGAATACGCCTACATAAAACATCCATCTCCATGAATAAACATTGGATTCATCAGCAAAAGCAAGGTTTGAAAAGTAGGAAACAAGTATACCGATGGTGATCATCAATTGAAATGAAGACACCAATGCACCACGAATTTTCGTCGGGGATATCTCAGAAATATACAAAGGAACGGTAAAGGAAGAAATACCGATTGCAATTCCCAGCACAATTCGACTACCAGCCAGGAAAGCCGGGCTTGTGGACGCTCCTGTTAGGATGGCACCTAATGCGAAAATTACCGATGTAACCAGAATAACCTTTTTCCTTCCGAAAATATCGGTGATACGACCGGAAGAAGCTGCCCCTATTACAGCACCAACAAGCACAGCTGTAGTTATCCATTCCTGTTGACTCGATGTTAGTCCCCAGCTTTGCTTTAAAAAAGGTAGTGCCCCTGAAATAACTCCGGTATCAAATCCAAAGAGTAATCCTCCTGTTGAAGCTACAGCAGCGATTACGATTACAAGGGTAAAGTTTTGTTTTTTTTCTACTAGTTGAGCCATTTTAGTTTTGAATTAAAATTTGAGCGGCTAATATACAAAGCATATATGAAAATTTTTATTATTTTTCCTTTTTTTAATCTAAAAAACACATTCACATGTTGAGATTAACCCTGATCTTTGGTATCCTTTTGCTGACTAATATTAGTATTATCTGCCAGACAGAAAAAATTCCTGCTCCAGGGGATTTTTTCGGTTTTGAGCCCGGAAGCGATAGAAATCTGTTTAATTACGAAAAGCTGATTGAATATCTGAGCACAACCGAAAAACTTAGCGACAGAATGGAAATGAGGCGTGTGGGATATTCTCCGGAAGGAAAACCTATGTATATTGTATTTATCTCTTCGTCCGCTAACATAAGGGATCTTGATAAGCTAAGAAATATTAATCAGGAACTTGCCATAAATCCCAACCTGGGTAAAGAGGAGAAAAAAAGAATACTTGATGAGGGAAAGGTATTTGTTATGGCTACTCTTTCAATGCACTCCAGTGAAGTCGGTCCTGCACAATCAGCACCTTTGACAGCCTATGATCTTTGTACTACCACAAATCCACAAAAATTGAAATGGCTTGACGATGTAGTGTATATGATGATTCCTAATCACAATCCTGATGGTATGAACATGGTTGTCGATTACTACCTGGAAACAAAAGGGACAAAATATGAAGGCGCTTCACATCCTGGTGTCTATCACAAATATGTAGGACATGATAATAACCGTGATTTCGTGATTCTCTCACAGGAAGATACAAAAGTAATAGCTGATATTTACAATAATACCTGGTACCCTCAGGTTTTTGTTGAAAAGCATCAAATGGGTTCAACCGGTCCCCGGTATTTTGTTCCTCCAAATCATGATCCGATTGCCGAGAATGTAGATGAGGCAATTTGGAACTGGACCGGAATATTCGGGGCGAATCTGATGAAGGATATGACCCGCGAAGGCCTTTCGGGTATTTCACAACATTATCTCTTCGACGATTACTGGCCGGGATCTACCGAAACTTGTATATGGAAAAATGTCATCGGCTTTCTTACCGAATGTGCAAGCGTTAAATATGCCACTCCTGTTTATATTGAACCTACTGAATTATCGGTGGCAGGAAAAGGTCTTTCAGAATATAAAAAGAGTATAAACATGCCATATCCGTGGCCGGGAGGCTGGTGGAAACTAAGGGATATTATCGAATACGAAGTCGTATCCGTTGAGTCCATACTGAAAACAGCAGCCACCCATAGAATGGATATTTTAAAGTTAAGAAATGATCTATGTGTAAAACAAGTTAATCTCGGAAAAACCGTTCCTCCTTATCATTGTATAATGCCTCTGGAGCAGCACGATGAAAGTGAACTGGTAAACCTGGTAAACCTTCTCAAAGAACACGGAATAAGTATTTATCATCTTGATAAAGATATTATACAGGGAAATCAGCATTTTTCAAAGGGAGATATTGTGGTGCCGCTTTCCCAGCCCTACAGGGCATTTATTAAAGAAGTAATGGAAAAGCAAAATTATCCTGTTAGACATTATACTCCCGGAGGTAAGATTATTAAGCCATACGATATCACATCCTGGTCACTCCCTCTCCATAACGGAGTGAAGTCTTTTGAGTTGAATGAGTATATCGAAGAAATAGATCAACATCTGATTCCCATAACAGGAGAATTCAGCATGTATTCAGAACCTGCTGAGGGGGAATATTTTATATTCCCACTGAATCTGAACAACAGTTATAAAATTGCATTTGAAGCGGCGTACGAAGGCCTCAAGGTCAAAAGACTTGCCGATGATTTAGAAATTAACGGGGATTCCTGCCAGAAGGGGAGCTTTGTTATCCCTTATAAAGGGAATGAGATAAAAGAATTGCTGAAACATCATTCAGTGACCCCATTTGTCGCAGATGAAAAAATGGTGCTCGTAGATTTTGAAATTCCTAAAATAGGGCTCGTTGAGAGCTGGTTCCATGATATGGATGCCGGATGGACCAGATTTGTTCTGGATAGATATCATATTCCATATACCGTATTGAGACCCGGTGATTTTAAATCTGCTGATCTTTCCCTTTATGATGTAATCCTTTTTCCTGATGAAAACAAATCCATTTTGCTGGAAGGTAAATATAAATCCGGGGATTCTTATTATATGACTTCATATGCTCCTGAGTATACCACTGGTATGGGGAAAGAAGGGCTGAAAAAACTGATGAAATTCATAAATGAAGGCGGGAATGTGGTCTCATGGGGTAGTTCAACATTACTTTTCGACGACATGCTAACGATTGAAGGCTCAGGAGAAGAAAAAGAAGAATTTCGTCTGCCTTTCCGGGATATTTCCGGTGATTTACAGAAAAAAGGACTTTACTGCCCCGGCTCTCTTGTAAGAATGAAAATCAACGTCCGTCATCCCGTTGCCGCAGGAATGCCGGAAGAATGCGGGGTTTTTTACCGTGGAAAACCTCTTTTTAAAACATCTATTCCGAATTTTGATATGGAAAGAAGAGTTATTGGAGTTATTCCTGAAAAAGATATTTTAATGAGCGGATATTGTGAAAAGGAAGAAATGCTTGGTAATAATGCCGTCCTGATATGGTTGAAGAAAGGGGAGGGGCAACTCGTTCTGATGGGCTTTAATCCGCAATTCAGATCTTCAACACATGTTAGCTATAAGCTACTTTTTAATTCAATTTTACTATAAAATATCGGAAAATGTTTATTTTCAGCGGGAGATAGTTATAGGATAATTATATTTGCTGATAAACAGAAGACATCAACCAAAATCAACTAAAGCCTGATAAAATGAAAAAGACAGAAAAAAATAGCATTAGCAGGATACTTATAGTGCTATCGGTTATTATTCTGGTTATGATAATTTCTATCACGACAGAAAGAAGAAATCTTAACGCTGAAAAACAGTTGGAAAAGGATACTATTTACCTTTTCAATGGTGAAGATCTTGCTAACTGGAAAGTTGTGCTGAAAGATTCCCTGGCAGATCCAGACAGTACATTTTTTATACAAAATGATGTGATCGCCGTAACCGGAGAACCTTTCGGCTATATTCGTACACGGGACCGTTATTCGGATTATAATCTTATTGCTGAGTGGAGATGGATGGATGAACCGGGTAATAGCGGAGTTTTTATTCATATTCAGGATGATAAGATCTGGCCGGTATGTCTGGAATGTCAGTTAATGGATCAAAAAGCAGGCGATTTTGTCTGTTTCCCCGGCTTCGATTTCACAGAACATAAGGATAAAGATCAATGGGCCGTGACAAAAATGGACGTGGCAAGCGAAAAGCCCTCAGGTGAGTGGAATAAATATGATATTCGGGTTGAGGGCGACTCAGTAAGTATTTATGTAAATGGTGTCCTTCAAAATATTGCAACAAATACCAACTATACTGAGGGTCATATAGCCCTGCAAAGTGAGGGAGCCCCTTTAGAATTCCGTAATGTTTATCTTATTAAAAAGAGATAGATTTTACCTGCTTTAGTGCTTCTTCAACCGTATTAACCGGCATTTTACAAGCCTGGTTGCGGCAGACGTATATTCTTGTATCTCCATGTCCCACCCGCCCCTGAAGTAAACTTAATTCAGAATCCCCGGCAGCTCCTGCAAAAAGAATATCGGGAAGGAAATTACCGCAAAATTCTGATCTGCGTTTGATCATTTCATCCCCCGATATTACAATCTCAGAAAAATCGGAATGGAAGGTGGTAAGTAAGCTGAGCCAGTTGGTAAAAAAAGACGGTGATCTGGAAATATAGGGTTGCACATTCAAAAGCATTTGACGGGAAATATCCTGATATTTCCGGTTATCAAAATAAATTGATGCATATAAGAGAACCCCGGCCATTACGGAATTGGAGGCGGGGATCACATTATCGGTAAGTTCGTGTTGCCGGGTGACTGGATTTTTTTCACTTTCCGGTGAGTAAAAAAACATTCCGGTTTCTTCATCATAAAAATCATTCATCACCCTTTCTATCAATGCTTTAAGATATTTCAGCCATGATTCATCAAAACTGATCTGATAGAGCATGATAAAAGCTTCACAAATAAAGGCATAATCATCCAAAAAACCGCTGATCTTACGATCATCCGACCGGAAGAGCCTGTAATCAGCACCGGCCAGATTATTTAAAATATAGTTACCTGTTTTGAGGGCTTTTTCTTTATAGCCTGCATCTCCGGTAGCCTGGTAGGCGTCTGCCAAGGCTTTAATGGCAAGGGCATTCCAGGAGGTCAGTATTTTATTGTCAAGGCCCGGCCTCACCCTGTTATTGCGGTGGGCCAGGAGTTTGCGGTTTATCTTTTTAATCCGTTCAGTTATTTCATCTTCTCCGATACCAAAATCCTCCGAAAGCTCCTTTATGGATTTCGCGATACTTAAAATGTTTTTGTTTTCTTCCCAGTTTCCTTCTTCAGTGATTCCATAATACTGAAAAGCGACATCTTTATCTTCCCGGCATATCTCTCCAATTTCGTCCTTCGTCCACACATAAAATTTTCCTTCTTCACCTTCACTGTCTGCATCAAGAGAAGAATAATACCCGCCCTCACCATTATATAGTTCACTTTCAAGGAATCCGGTGGATTCAAAGATCTTATCAATAAACCATAAATTCCCTGTACATAAGTATGCATCAGATAACTGGCTTATAAATTGAGCATTATCATAAAGCATTTTCTCAAAATGAGGAACCTGCCAATACTTATCCGTAGAATACCGGGCTATGCCTCCCCCAATCTGATCGTAAATACCACCTTTCAGAATTTCTTCTGTTGTTTTTACTGCCTGCTCAAGGGCCGCTTTTTTTCTGCTCTGGTGGAAATAGTGGAAGAGAAATCGTGTAACAGAGGGCATGGGGAATTTCGGCACTCTGTTCATTCCTCCGTGGTTGGTATCGAATTCACCGGAAAGTTGCCTGAAAAGAACATGGGGATCAGAAAAACCTTCATTAACATTCTTTTCATGTATCAGTTCAGCATTTTTTATCCCTTCACAAAGTCCTTCCGCATGTTCACTGATCTTATCGGGTTCCTTAAGCCAGATATTATTCAACTGAAGCAATATTTCTCTGAACTGATCCGGGTTATAATAAGTGCCGCCATAAAAAGGCTTTCCATCCGGAGTAGTAAAACAACTTAAAGGCCATCCGCCACTTCCCGATATCAATTGTACAGCCGACATGTATGTTTGATCAAGGTCCGGTCGTTCTTCCCTGTCAATCTTTATGCTTATGTAATTTCTATTGAGCAAATCTGCGATTTCCTTATTGCTGAAAGATTCCCTTTCCATCACATGACACCAGTGACATGCTGAATAGCCAATGCTGATAAAAATAAGCTTATTCTCTTTCTGTGCGATTTCCAGAGCTTCTTTGCCCCAGGGAAACCAGTTTACCGGATTTCCTGCATGTTGTCTGAGATAAGGACTGGATTCATCTTTCAATCGGTTCATTCGGTAAGTCTTTCGGATTTATTATCTAACAAGATCGCGAATAACTTTGTTTAGAAGCCTTTGTTCATAATGCCAGTTATCCTCATACAGCGTTAAATCAGTAAGACTATGATTTTGGCTTTCAAAAACATTTTGTCGAACTGATTCCGGGGGGATAATCAAATGATCGGGATTTTTCCGACTGCATTATTTTATCTAATGATTCACCAAAAACAAATGTTCGGATACATTCATCTGTTTTTTTTCTTCTGAAAATTTAGGATCTTTATAAAAAAAAAGGTGCCTGAAATTTATTTTCCGGCACCCCTATGAGAATCTTCCCCGTTAAATCCGGGTAAATGATCAATTATTTCTTTTCAAGCTCCTCCAATGCTTCCTCCATATTTCTTTCCAGTTCATCAAGCTTTTTCTTCTCCTTATTCACATGCAGCCTTGATTGTTGGATGCCCGATTTGACATCGGTATCTCCCATTTTATCTATCTCATTAAATGCACTCTCCATTTCAATAATAATATTATCGAGTACATCCCCGGTAATGTTCAGAGATAGTTCTATGCTTTCCCCGATAAGATCCCATTCGATTTCTGCCAGACCATTTCTGGCTGATTCAAGACCATAATGAACAGATTCCTGTATCTCTGCCCAATCTATTTCTTCCATAGCCCGGCTGGCTTCCTCCATGGCATTTTTCATTTCTTCTTCACTTAATTCGGCATCTTTCATTCCCTGCCGGATCGATTCTTTTATTTCTTCCCAGTCTATGGAACCCATTGCATTTTCAACTTCCATTCTTATCTCATCCCAGTTTACCGCTTCCCTATGAGCGCTGTCCATCTCCCGTTCAGCTTCATCCAGAGCCAATTCAACCTCCCGGCGTATTTCTTCCTGATCAATTTCTTCAAGCTCTGCTCTTGCTTTCTCCAGTTCTCTGTATATTTCCACACGCTGGATAGATTTTGCTTCCCTGAGAGCTTCTTCAATTTTACGTTCGATTTCTTCTTCATCAATTTCTTCCAGATCCTTTTCCGCCTTCGCTACTTCAGCAGAGGCTGCGGAAACTTCTTTCCGGGTGTCGTTTATTAGATCCCGGTATTTTTCATGATCTTTCCGTGGAATTGTTTTCCCATCTATTTTCAGATCTGCAAGTTTCCCTTCTTTAAATGTCATCTCCACTTTTTCTTTCTCATTCTTTTTATTTTTTCTGATAATCACAATCCGGTTTTTATTAATTTCCACAATGGTGTCTTTAACTGAAAAAGAATCAGATGTATTTATATCAGTATTTGTTGATGATTCATCTTTAATTAATTCGCTCGGTCCTCCGGAGATATTATTCATTGCCGCCACTCCTGTCAGGAGAAGTAATGAGCTGCCTGCAAGAATTATTATTCCTGCAATTATTCGGTCGGATACTTTTGTTTTCATTGTTTTTGGTTTTAGGATTCTTTTCATTCTGTTAAGTAAACTATTCTTTTGATTTACAAAAGCCACAGCAGGATAGGGATTTACGGGCAATATACCCTCCATCCGTGCCAGTGCTTTCACATAATGAGACGAATTTTTGCAGTGTGATAAAGCAATATCGTCACAGCAATTCTCACGTTCTTCTTTTATATGTTTAGAGATTAAATAGATAGCCGGATGATAAAAGAATAAAAGCTCAATAACTGATTGTAATATATTCAGTAAAAAATCATTTCGTTTAATATGGGCAAGTTCATGTGCCAGTACAGCCTCTACCTGATTGAAGGGTAAATGTGTAAATATGCCGACAGGAACTATCACAAGGGGTCTTAAATACCCTATAACCATAGGTGTTTTTGCAATCAGGGATTCGATAAGCCCAACCTTCCTGTTAATATGATACTTTTCCAGGAGCTCTGAAAACCCTTTCAAAAATTCCCCGTCGGGTTCAATTATCCCTTTTTTCCGGTATTTTCTCAGGTAAAGAAGAGAGGCTGTGAGCCTGAATGACATCAGCAATACTCCGGCAAAATAAATGTATACAAGCCAGGGTAAAACTTTTTGTATACCTCCGGATCCGGCATATTGACCTTCATCAGGCAGATTATCCGGAACTGTATATTTACTCTGCTGAAGCTCTTTGATGATCCCTGAGATCTGAACAATTCCTGCTCTTTCACTCTGGTAATAGATGTAAAAAGTTGCCAGACTTATTATTAGCACAGAAAATAATGCTGTAACAGAAATTCCATACCTCAGAAAGGAGGAGCTGTTTTTGAATGAATTCAACAGAAGTCTTAATAAAAGATATACCAGGATTATTTGCCATATTGAATGTAGCAAAGCCATTCCTGTTGGATATATTAAAAAATTATTCATGAGAATTTATTCATTATCATCAAGTTGATCCAGTAATTTTCGTATTTCTTCCAGTTCCTTTTTTGATGTCTTATGATTTCCCAGTGTTTGCATTATTAATCTGGAAGCGGAACCTCCAAATGCGCTATCAAGGATTTTATCAATAAGACGATTTTGAATGGCATTTTCCTCAATTAATACCGAATAAATATGTGATTTTCCTTTTTCATCTCTCGATAATAGCTTTTTATCATGCATTATCTGCATGATTTTTAAGGTGGTGGTATATCCTACATTTCTTATCTTATTTAATTTCTCATTTACAAAACGTACAGTGGAAGGCCCGTTTTTCCACAGAATTGTAAGAATTTCAAGTTCAGAATCAGTAGGTTGCTGTTGGCTTTTATTCATATTATCCTCCATTACGAATACTTTCGTAGGCAAATATATACGATGTTTTTCGTAGATGCAAATATTTTAGTAAAAAGATGTTTAATAAAAGTTAAAATATCTGTAGTCACGGTAAAATAGTTTGCGATAACTAAAAAATAGCTGGAGTATTGGTATCTTTTAATAATAGTGTTACATGTAAGACACCCGCTTAAGGATAAAAATTTTAGTTGTTTTAAGAAATTAAGAACGGGCCAGGCCTTGATCCAAACACAATGATCCAGACACTAAGGTGGCATGCTCAATGAGCTATTATGTAAAATAAAGAAAAATGGGTATCTTTATAAAAAAGTAACAAAATGGATTATGCATCATTTAATCATACGCTCGATATGGGAGCTCCACCGGAAGATTTTCCTGTGGAAATAAAAGCCCTGTGGTGGGAACGAAAGAATTATTGGGATACGGCCCATGAATTGGTTAAGGATTCCCACAGCTCGGATTCAGCCTGGGTTCATGCTTATCTTCATCGTAAGCAGGGTGATCAGCAGAATGCTTCCTATTGGTATAGTAAAGCGGGCAAACCTGTTAGTGAACTTGAATTGAATGATGAGTTTAAGGAAATCCTGAATGTTTTACTGGAAAAGTACTGATTTATGAATAGTCTTTCTCCGAAAAAACTTCAGCAGTATAAATAAAAACATCAGCGGTTTTCCAACCGTCCCAGCCAATCTTAACTTTATCGCGGGCACAATTTCCCAGAAATTCTTCAAGACTCCATCCTGTTGTTACTGCTACCTGTGGGAGAAAGGTACCGCTGGAAGGTCCCTTGATAATGTATATCCCGTGTTTCCCGAGTTCTATTTCATCCACTGAAACTATCTTTTTCATCTCACTTAATACAGAAATTTCTATACTTAGCTGAGGGAGTTCGCTGAATTTCACCATGCTGAAACGCGGGTCACTCTGGCCGGAGGCAATCACCTGTCGCTGAATTAGTTTATAGAGCGGTTTTTTTGATTCCATCACACCGATACATCCTCTGAGTGCCCGGCCCTTGTGAAGGCTGACAAAAACACCATGGAAACCATTTAGAGAATCGAGAAGAACATCTGCATCATATTCGAGCATTTTACCTGTATTCAGGTAATAAGACAAGGATTCACGTGCTATTTTCAACATCATTCTTTTTTCCGTAGTTGTAAAGAAGAAGTCTGATTTCCTTGTTTTTATCATAATAATACAATTAACTGTAAAATATCATGGATATATAATCTACGACACTATCTCCCGGACTTACTTCTCCCGAATGCCCTCTTGCCAGAATTTCGGTTTTTATTTCTTCATCACTGAAAAGAGAATAATACATTAGGGTCATAATAGGCCCATATCCGCAAATGCTGATATTGTTGTCTCTTATGGTATTATAAAGTACTTCCGGATTGAGTTTCACAATTTCATCTATTGCTTTCTGATCTTGTTTTCTCCCATCTTCCGGATCCACAAAATGAGAAAAGTCAGATGAAGCCAAAATACATATATTCCGGTTCAGTTCCTTTTGTGTTTTATGGATTTGATGCGCGATCTTTTTTGCACTTTCCGGATGTTGCCAGCTAATGCCAACCGGAAGAATCTTCTGTTCCTTAAAACCATAAGCCTGTAAAAAGGGGAGAATTACTTCTGCAGAATGCTCCCATTTGTGAATTTCCTCTGACCGTGGGATCTCCGAGTATTCAATGAATTCTTCATCTAGTTCAAGCTTCCCCAACGGTGTTTCCCAGTAATCATTTGCATCACTTGCGTATTCCTTACTCCCCCCCCGGTGTATAGGATGCAGCAGAACGAAGGTCTCGAAGTTCTGCTCACACCTGCTAAGAGCTTCAAAAAAATGAACCGTTTGATATCCGGAATACATATGGCCGGCATGAGGCAATATTCCTCCAATAATGTTCTTGCCACGAGAATCGAATTTAAAATCAGGCTTCTCCTTTCGTCTGATTTCTTCAATAAGATTAATCAACTCTGTCCCGGATTCGGGATAAAATCTCCCTGCTACATATGCTTTTCTGGTTCTAGAATTCATCTAATGATAATTTAATATTTTAGTGCCGCAATAATTACATTCCCCCAATTCATTAATATTCAGCTCCAGTCGGAATCCCCTGTTTATAACCAGTTTTCCGCAATTATGACAAAAACTGTTACGTCCTTCCGGTCCGGTTGTATTCCCCAGGAAAACATATTTGAGTTTTTCGGATGCAATTTCCCTGAAATCCGAGAGGGTTTTCAGGGGGGTTGGAGGTATATCAGATCTGTAATCAGGGAAATAACGGGAAAGGTGAAGTACCTGAGTTTCCCCAAAGTTAGAAGCAATCCAGTTGATCATTTCCCTGAATTCCTCTTTCGAATCATTCAAGCCCGGAATTATCAGAAATGTTATTTCCAGGTGGCTGGATGATTTACCTATCTCCAGTAAGGTGTTTTTTACCGGTTCCAGCCTTGATTGGGTATGCTCTCTGTAAAATGAATCTGAGAAAGCTTTCAGGTCTATGTTAAATGCATCAATCAGGGGGATTAGTTCTTTTAAGGGTTCTGGAGAAATGAAGCCGTTTGAAACCATAACATTCCGCAGGTCCTTCTTCCTTGCAAGGATGGCGGTGTCGACTACATATTCAAAGTTTATCGAAGGTTCATTATAAGTATAGGCAATTCCTATACTGTTTTCATCAATTGAAGCTCCCCGTATAAGTTCATTTGGCAGGGTTTCGGCGATATGGCTAAAACTTTCGGCACCCACCTGCGATATTTCACAATTCTGGCAAAAAAAACATTTGAGGTTACATCCCGCAGTCCCAACGGAAAGAATCCTCTTCCCGGGAAAAAAATGATATAAGGGCTTTTTTTCAATAGGATCAACATGGCGGGCAACGAGCTTTCCATAAACGTTTGCTATCAGTATGCCATTTTCATTTTTTCTAACCTGACATATACCATACTGCCCTTCACTTATTTTACAGTTATGAGGACAAAGGAAACATTGTACTTTGCCGTTTATTTTTGCATAATATTTTGCTTCATGTTTATTCATTATCTAACAAATTTATGAAGTAAATACAAAGGAACCAAGCTTACGATGGTACTGCAAAACATATTTTCACCGAGTTGAAAATCAATTATTTTCAATAAATTTTAATGTTTATTTCCTGTATATATTTTGATATTATAGCTTAATGAAGCCAACAATTTTAAAGCTGAAGCGTTTACATAATGATGAGAACAAAATTTATAATTATATTAATATTTATCGCATATTCTGTGAGTGCACAGCAATATCTAAGAAATAGTGGAATGAAAGAAGAAGTTGCAACTTTTGGAAGTGGGTGTTTCTGGTGTACAGAAGCCATATTTGAAGAACTTAAAGGAGTAAAATCTGTTGTGTCGGGTTATTCGGGAGGATCGGTTATTAATCCCTCTTACAGGGAAGTGACAACGGGAAAAACCGGCCATGCCGAGGTTGTTCAGCTTAGTTTTGACCCTGAAGTTATTTCCTATTCCGAATTACTGGATGTTTTTTTCAAAACACATGACCCTACTACTTTGAACAGACAGGGTGCAGATGTGGGAACTCAATACAGATCTGTTATTTTTTATCATAATGATGAGCAAAAGCGTCTGGCAGAGAAAAAAACCGAAGAGTTAAATGCAGCCGGGGTCTTTGATGACCCTGTAGTTACAAGTGTAGAAAAACTTGAGAACTTCTATGTTGCTGAAGAGTATCATCAGGATTATTTTAAAAAGAATCCTGACCAGGCATACTGTAATGCAGTCATAAGGCCCAAACTAAATAAAATCAGGAAAGACTTTAGTTCAAAAATTAAGGAAATTAAGTAATATTAATATTGATGCTGCATCTTTATTCTGGTTCTGAGTAAAGTCGAGTTGCTGAAAATAAGTCATTTGGCCTCCCCACAATAATAATTCTAAATATTTACACGTTTTGAATAGCACCCGGATTTTATTTCTACTATTGTTGGTTGTTGTGAGCTAAGGATAACCCCATGAGCATTTTGAATAAGGAGAGGAGATGAATGGATTTTTTACTATAGGCCAAAAAAAAAAGGCAGGCAATACAGAGGCTCATAAAAATATACAGATCAATTAATGATATTACTGCTTTTCATAGTATTTACCCATGCGTTAATTGAAGAGGATTACAGGGATATTTTCGGAGAAGATTACGTCACTGCACTTGTTCTGTTACAGAACAACCGCGACTATACCGACTCTTTATCCTCTGTATACTGGCAGGATCCGAAGATAACCAACTCCATAATATTTCCAGAGCTTATCAGATATAGTTTAATAAGAGATTTTCTTGAAAAAAACACACTGGAGATCGTCTATGTCAACACGGGGATGGCTGATTTTTCGATTGGTCCTTTACAGATTAAGCCTTCTTTTGCCGAAAAGATTGAAAAATATATATCTGCTAATAAAGATATGAGAGAATATCAGCCTTTTTTTCAGTATAAGCATGAAGAAGCGGTAAAAAGAAGAGCAGAGCGTATTAATCGACTAAAAAAAATTGAAAATCAGTTACATTATGTCCTGGCTTTCCAACTAATCATGTTCCGCGAACATCCTTACTTAAAGACCATGGATACTGAATATCGTATCAGATTTCTGAGTACAGCATATAATTACGATTTTGAAGCAACGCGGAAGCAAATAGAAGTATATATGGAAAAAGAGTTCTTTCCCTGGGGAAGACTGAATAACCGCAAAAAATATAATTATGCTGATATATCATGGTATTATTATCAACACGAGGTCATTTAAAAATGTTTCTCCGGAACGTCCGGTTTACTCATTCCTTGTTAAATCACTGAAACCATGATTTTGGTTTTTAAAGTCATTTAATTTTAATTGATCTTGAGCGATAGTCGAGGGATCTCATGGATTAAACTAACTCCATCGAACTGGTTTCACCCGGTTCTGCGTTGTTTAAATGTTATAATGACATACACTACTTAATTTATTGCTTATCACCAAAATAATCATTCTTTTTTAACTACTTTTGCGCTTTCAAATAAATGATAATGGAAACGATAAGAAACGTTGCAATAATAGCACATGTAGACCATGGAAAAACCACCCTGGTCGATAAAATAATATATGAGTGTAAAGCCATGGATACCAGGAAGGAAAGGGCTGAGCTTATTCTTGATAGTAATGACCTTGAAAAAGAAAGAGGTATTACCATACTTTCAAAAAATGTATCCGTGCGATATAAGGAAATTAAGATTAATCTGATTGATACCCCTGGACACGCCGATTTCGGTGGTGAGGTAGAAAGGGTTTTGAAAATGGCCGACGGTGTTTTACTGCTGGTAGATGCTTTTGAGGGACCTATGCCTCAAACTCGTTTTGTTCTGGGGAAAGCTATTGATCTTGGTCTGAAGCCCATCGTTGTGATCAACAAGGTAGATAAGGAAAATTGCCGGCCCGATGATGCCCAGCAGGATGTTTTTGAACTGATGTTCAATCTTGATGCATCGGACGATCAGCTGGATTTTCAAACCATCTTCGGATCTGCAAAAGAGGGGTGGATGAGCAAAGACTGGAAAGAACATGGAGACGACATAACCCCCTTACTTGATACAATCATCGAAGAAATACCGGAAGCACCCTACCATGAAGGAACTCCTCAAATGCAGGTGGCCTCGCTGGATTATTCCAGCTTTATCGGAAGAATAGCTATTGGCAGGGTTTTTCGGGGTGATCTGCATGAAGGACAGGAATATACCCTGTGCCAGAAAGCTGGTCATAAATCGAAGATGAAAATTAAGGAGCTTTATGTTTTCGAAGGACTTGGACGGGAGAGAGTGAAACAAGTCAGAAGTGGGAATCTTTGTGCAATTGTAGGACTGGAAGATTTTGAGATCGGAGATACCCTTGCAGATCTGGAAAGCCCCGAGGCACTGCCCAGAATATCGATTGATGAACCGACCATGAGTATGCTTTTCCTCATTAACAACTCACCCTTTTTCGGTCAGGAAGGGAAATTTGTTACTTCCAGGCACTTAAGAGACCGCTTAATGAAGGAAACGGAAAAAAACCTGGCCATGAGAGTGGAAGAAACAGGTTCCGAAGACCGCTTTAATGTATACGGAAGAGGTGTCCTGCACCTTTCTATTCTTCTTGAAACAATGAGAAGGGAAGGTTATGAACTGCAGGTAGGAAAGCCCAGGGTAATTATGAAAGAAATTGACGGAATTACCTGTGAACCCTACGAAACCCTTGTTGTAGATGTTCCCGAAGTACATTCGGGAAAGGTTATCGAACAGGTAACACGAAGAAAAGGTGAAATGCTGATCATGGAGCCGAAAGGTGATCTTATTCATCTTGAATTTTATATTCCTTCGAGGGGACTTATCGGACTGAGAAACATTCTTCTTACCCTCACCGCCGGGGAGGCCGTTATGAATCACCGGTTCAGTGAATATGCCGAGGCCAAAGACAGTATAAAGGACAGGCAGAATGGTTCACTGGTTTCTTCTGAAACAGGACAGGCACTTGCTTTTTCACTCGACAGACTGCAGGACAGGGGGAAATTCTTTATTGATCCCGGCGATAAGGTCTACAAGGGTCAGGTTATCGGTGAACAGAACAGAGAGGGAGATCTCGAGGTGAATATTACCAAAGCTAAAAAACTCTCCAATGTCAGGGCTTCCGGTTCTGATGATGCCGCAAAAATTGCCCCGAAGGTGGAATTTTCCCTGGAAGAAGCCATGGAATATATCAAGGATGATGAGTACCTTGAAGTGACACCGAAAAGCATCAGGATGAGAAAGATATCTGTGTAACCCTGGTGGTTACACGGGCTGTTTAAAAAAAATCAGGATCAAATACAGGATTATATCATGATATATCTTTCCGCAGAAAATATTGAGAAAAATTTCGGGGAAAGAGTACTTTTCGCTTCCCTTAATATAGGTCTTGAGAAGGGTGATAAAGCCGCCCTAATTGCTGCAAACGGCACGGGAAAAACCAGTTTACTGAATATTCTGGCAAAAAAAGACGAACCGGATACCGGGCAGGTGATTTTAAAAGAGAATATGCGACTTTCCTATCTGGAACAGGAACCTGAGTTCCGTCAGGATATCAGTGTACTGGATCTGGTAAAAACACACAGCACTCACATTCTTTCTTTAAAAAATAATTATGATAATGCCTTAAAACAGCATTCCAGAAAAAGTACACGCGAATCGGAGAAAAAGCTTGAAGATGCCACGCTTCAGATGGATCTGAGCGGAGCATGGGATTATGACAGAAGGTTGAAGGAAATGCTTGATCGTTTTGCAATCACAAAGCTGGAGCAAAATGTTAAAGAGCTTTCCGGCGGACAAAAAAAGCGGCTGGCCCTTTCACTGGTTTTGCTGGATAATCCGGACATTCTTCTTCTCGATGAACCTACCAATCACCTGGATATAGAAATGATCGAATGGCTGGAGGAGTATTTATCAAAGCCGGAGATCACGTTTTTGATGGTCACTCACGACAGGTATTTCCTTGACAGGATCTGCAGCCATATTTTTGAACTCAGCGAAGGTGTTTTATACAGATATGAGGGCAACTATGAAAATTTTCTGCATAAAAAAGCAGAAAGAGAGGAAATTGAGGCCGCGGAAACACAGAAAGCAGCAAAATATGTAAATAATGAACTGGAATGGATACGCAGGATGCCCAAAGCCCGTACCTCAAAATCAAAAAGCCGTATTGATAAGTTTTATGAGACAAAAGAAAAGGCCTCGGTTAAAAAGGACAACCGGAAGCTCAATCTGGATGTCAATATGAGCAGGCTGGGAAGTAAAGTGCTTGATATTCATCACATGAGTAAAAGCTTTGACGATCTGGTGATCCTTGATGATTTTTCCTATAAATTCAGAAGAGGGGAGAGGATAGGGATAATCGGAAGCAATGGTAGCGGAAAGACAAGTTTTTTGAATCTACTGGCAGGTATTTTACAAGCTGATGAGGGCCGGATTGAATACGGAGAAACCCTGGTAATGGGTTATTACCGACAGGAAGGCATGAGGTTTGATGAGGAAAAAAGAGTTATAGATGCAGTAAAAGAAATTGCCGAGGTTATCGAAACCGGTTCAGGATCTGTATTAAGCGCTTCGCAATTCCTGCAGTTTTTTCTGTTCCCCCCTGATATGCAATATTCAAAAATTGCCAAGCTGAGTGGGGGAGAAAAACGAAGATTATATCTTCTTACTATACTAATCAAAAATCCGAATTTTCTAATTCTCGATGAACCTACCAACGATCTCGATCTCGTAACCCTGAACATTCTTGAACAGTTCTTATCTGATTTCAGGGGATGCCTGATAATGGTATCACATGACCGTTTCTTTCTGGACAAGCTCAGTGAGCACCTCTTCATTTTTGAAGGAGATGGGAAAATCAGGGATTTTTACGGACTATATAAATATTACAGAGAAGAGAAAAGGGTAGGGGAGCTGGCAGAAAAAGATCAGCAGAAGGCACAAAAGAATAAGCAGGCTAAACAGGAAAACAGAACGGTTCCCACCAAACCGGATAAACTAAGCTTTAAGGAAAAAACCGAGTATGAAAGGCTGGAAAACGAAATTGAAGAGCTCGAAAAAGAAAAATCAGAGCTTGAAAAAACATTGAATTCAGGAACCGGTGATTTTGAAAAATTGCAAAAAGCTTCCGAGAGAACCGGAGAGCTTATGAAACTAATAGACGAAAAATCACTCCGCTGGCTGGAGCTTGATGAGCGGGCATAAGTAAAATCTTCACAGTCCCAAAATTTAAGAGTAAGTTATTGAAGCACAAAGAGTATTTGAATCACAGGGACATAGGGGAAGAGCAGAGTGAGTGTGAGTGTGAGAGCGAGATATCTTCCCGGAATTAAATTTTTTAAGGGATTAAAGAAGCCCGCTTTGAAATTTAATAATTGAAATTGCAGACCTTATTGACTCCATGTACCCTGTGATTCAAATATTTTTGCAGGATATGGTGATCTTAGTAGACGCGTATTCCTCCCAGGTATAAACCCCATCATATAACTTTTATATAAATTTATTTTGATATTCAAAAAAAATGTCATTTATTTACATACGTAATATATTACCTTTTATACTTTGGATGATAAATTTTACATATTTGAGAACATCATACTCATTGCTCAAAAATGGCAGGATCAGGCTGATCGCATCATTGAGGATAAAATTGGGATAACCATCAGGCAATGGATGTTACTGATAATGATACAGGAAGAATTCAGGGATCATCTCCCCACCATTACCGAAGCAGCAGAAAAGTTTGGAACTTCACGGCAAAATGCGAAAAGACTGGCAATTGAGCTCCAGAAAAAGGGCTTTTTGCTACTTGCTACCGATCCGGAAGATCACAGAATACTCAGAATAGCCCTTACGGGAAAACATCGCAAATTCACGGAAGGAAAAGAGAATCGCGTTTGGCAAAGACAATTCATCAACCGTTTTTTCGGGGAATTAAGTGAAGAGGAACTGGGTTTTCTTAAAAGAGGAATTAATAAAATAATGACTGGAATAAATTGATGATAAATATTTAAGTAATATATTACCTATTATGAAAAGAGTTATATACATTTTAAGTTTTTTGATTCCTTTTTCTATCAGCAATGCTCAGTTTTCTACGAGCATTGAATCGATAAGAAAAGAGTTTCATGCCTTATCACTGGAAGCTGACAGGATCATTCATCCCTATGATTCATTGATAAGTCGGCGCAACGAACTGAAAATGAAACTGAATTATGAAATACAGATATATAAGGAATGTGAAACAGCTTTTCAGGATAAAATGCGTGATCTTGGCGTTAGGGGAGACCGGCATCAAAAAAAGCTAATTCTTCATTTCAGGAATATGGAACTGAAAAAGGAAGAAATGGAGAATAGTATTGTTTTTGCGATACTAGCATTCAATCACTGGAATACTACTGAATCGGGAAGAGTCAGGAGCTTTTACGAATCATATGCGGACATGGAAAAAGAAAAACTCCGTGCCCTTAATCAGGAATTGATAAAATATGTAAATAAAATTCATAAGCTTCAAAATGAAGCTGACAAAGCATTCGTAAGCTATGACAGTTGCAGGCGAAATTGCAGAACCGCATGCGACTGTGATGAGCTTTACGTAAAATATGAAAAAAGTTCAGGTCTGGCTGAAAAATATATGATAAAATACTGCAGTATACTGGACCAGCAAAAAGCGCATAATTACAGGAAACAGGAAAAACACCTTCAATACAGGGAGAGTTACGATAATTACTTTGCTGCTTATAAAGAAAAAAAGTCGGAGGTGGCTCAACAGACCGAACGGCTGCAGTCAGCGATTAAGGAAATTGATGGTGAGATCAGGAACTTGGCGGACACGGTGTATAAACAAGTGTATGCGGCAATGGAAAAAGATATTATGGATTATAACCGGGAAACCGTTAATGAGATCAGGGAAATAAACAACCTCATAGTCCGTGAATTCGGAAGCATAACCTTCTATAATCATTTAAAAGATATGCAAAGGTTGGCAGATATTATGGTAACCACCTTAAATCCTGAAATGAATTTTATTTCTGTTCTTGACATAATTGCAGGCTATGACAAGAATCAGCTTCCTGAAGAGGGTGACGGGGAAAAACTCAGGAACATTTCACTCAGGTACGGCGATATACTTGATAAATTAAAAACTGCCATAAGGAGCTATGATGCAATACCTTATTTTTGCCTGAATGCATATCCTCAGTATTCAAATGAGGTGGTGGATGAGAACCTGGATATCATTGATACGAAACTGGCTCTTACTGATGCGTCATTGGAATCGAGGACCCGAAAGTTTCTCAACGTGTCAGAACTGGATCTCAGCGATACTAATTTCTCACTCGATCTGGTTTTCAAAGGGCATGATAATATTGAAAAATTAGACCTTTCCAACACGCCGGTTTCTTCGGTAAAATATTTATCGGGAACCAATATACGGTGGCTCGACCTGAGCAATACCAATTTAGAAAGAAGTGATCTTGAATACATTAAAAGAATGAAGAATATAGAATACCTGGATCTTTCAAATACAGGACTGAAGAAAAAGGATATCCATGATGTCTGCTTTCACCTGAAAGTAAAAAGAAGAAACTGTAAAACGGAATGAGTATATTGGACATTATGGACAAACACAAAAATAGCAGGCCGGGGTACTGATCCTAGTACATTTTATTGATTAGTTCACCGAATTCATTTCTTTTCTTCATAATGAATTTCAAATTACCGCCTTGTTTTGTAACTACATTGAGCCCTTTGGAAAAAAGCATATTTCCGTTAATGTAAATGACTTCCAGGATCTCTTCAGGAAGTATTTCCCGGTTTAGGAGTGCTTGCCGGTTATCCTTGCTGATGAAATAAATACGCTGGTTTGTGACAATAAACTTTCCCTTCACGGATGCTTCTTCAGTTATATGCCGGCTATCCGCAGCTTTTATAACCATTTCGTTTGCTTTAAGATCGAGTGTCATGGAGATTAGGTTAAAGGTTAACAGCATTTAGTTTAACATAAATAATACCAGAAAATTCATTTGATTGAAAAACAATTCTTTATAGATTTTTTTATTATTTCCGTGATTAAAACATATGTCCGCATTTGATACAGTTGTTGTTCGTTTTCAGACAATGCTGATCTACAGTAGACTTCTTGTTCCGGAAAATGGAAAGTAAAATACTATCGCTGACAAAAAGATAATCTATTTAAGTCCTATAATTAATATTATGTTAAGTAGATATTTTTAAAAGAAAGGAGGAACTTTAATTCTCCTCCTCTCTCTATTATAATAAATTAAAGGTTTAAAAGTCTTTGATTAACTTCTTCATATTTATCTTCCATTCCCAGCTTATAATAAATCCGTTTAAGAACATCAAGAGTTTCCCGTTCGATTTCCCGATTTTCTTGGTTATACTCTAATGCCTTTTCAAGCATGGGCAAAGCCTGTTCGTATTTTTCTCTACCGATCTCATTAATCTGCTTACGTCGTTCTGAATTCTGCTCAAGTCCGGCTTGTGCGAAAATATCCTGTCCCTGAAGGAAATGGATAAATCCAATGTCGTAATATACAAAATAAAGATCGGGATCCTTTTCAATGGCTTTTTCATAAACTTCAAGAGCCTGATCTATACGGTCTTCGTAATCAGTATTTAAAAGAAGTCTACCCTTCCAGTAATATAACTCTCCTTTATCAGGATTGTCTTCGATAGCTTTATTTATTTTCTCCAATCCCGACTCAATTTTATTTGTCTTAATATACAGATCTACAAGATTTGCAACAACACTTGTAGAATCTTCATATTTATTAAAGGCTTTTTCCATAATATCAATGGCCATGGCAGAATCGCCAATCTGCAGATAATCATTCTTGATGTTTAAATAAACAGTTGGTCCGCCAAAATCCATTTCTGCAAGTTTTGTATAATATTCGGCAGCCTTTTTATAATTACCGAGGTCTCTTGCAATAATACCGGAATATTGTGTCATAAGTGTATCAACTACTCCTTCGAACATGTCTAATTGATTAATTGCCAACACCTTTTCAAAATCTTCAAGGGCTGCATCAAGGTTCTGGTTATAGTAAGAATTAACTCCTGATTGCATGTACTGTCCTTTTAGTATTTCAAGTTGTTCTTTGACATCATCTGTTCGTTTCCCTTTTTCGTCAAGTTCAAGGGTCTTTTTATAGGCCTTTAGTGCTTTATCAAGCGGATTTTCAGTAACTATTTTTTTTCTTTTCCATCTCTGAAGCACATCATTAACAAAATAGTAATCCATTCTCTCGTATTCCAGAATTTTAACTTCCTGGCCATTTTCCCGCTTGGTTTCTGTATTCTGTGGTTCATTATAATACAGTTTAAATTCGACTAAGGGTGTCCCTTCACCAATAAACTCAAGGTCCAGTTTGTAGATGTCCTGAAGGATCAGTCCCCTTTTAAACCAGGTTTTATCCTTTAATTTTCTCTTTTCATGTTCTATCTGTTCATTACTCTTTTCATACTTTCTTTCAAGAGTATTATAGTTCATAAGTACTACATCCTGGGCTTTAAGATTAAAAAAGCCACTGATGATCAAAATAATAATTAAGAAGCGTTTCATCATAATTTGTTTTATAATTGTTCAGCAAAAATAAGATTTTTTCTTTCTTCATTCAAAAAAGATACCAAAAAGCCTTATGTTTCACAAAAGTTTATTCGTCTGATGGATTTTCAGTAGAGATTTCATCCTGACCCTCAATAATTTCTCCACTTTCCTCTATGGTCGACGGAACTTTGGCAATTGCAGCTATCTCGTCTCCATCCCTGAGGTTAATCAGTCTCACACCCTGTGTAGCTCTTCCCATAACTCTCATCTGCGATACAGATAATCGGATCACAATACCGTTCTTTGTAATGATCATCAGGTCAGATTCATCTGTAACAGACTTAATACCAATTAATTTACCTGTCTTTTCCGTAATATTGATCGTTTTTACACCTTTTCCTCCACGATTTGTAATACGATAGTCCTCAATGGATGATCTCTTTCCGTAACCTTTTTCAGAAACAACAAGAACGTCATTTTCCTGATTTTCCATGGATATCACTCCGATCACCTTATCATCGGTTTCCGAGAAAGTTACCCCCTTCACACCGGAAGCGGTTCGTCCTATGGCTCTCACCTTGCTTTCGGGAAAACGTATGGCTTTTCCTGATCTGACTGCAATCAGGATTTCATGATTTCCATTGGTGAGCATTGCTTCAAGAAGGAAGTCTCCTTCTTTAATGTTTATGGCATTAATACCATTTTGACGTGGACGCGAATAGGCCTCAAGACTGGTTTTCTTTATAATACCTTTCTGAGTAGCCAGGATGATGAAGTTATTTGTAATATATTCTTCATCTTTCAGGCTATGTACATTCAGGAAAGTCATTACCTGATCATCGGGCTCAATATTGATCAGGTTCTGTATTGCCCTTCCTTTTGACTGTCTTGTACCTTCAGGTATTTCATATACCTTCAGCCAGAAACATTTTCCTTTAGCAGTAAAAAACAACAAGGTATTATGCATAGTTGCACTGAAAAGATGGGTAAGGAAATCCTCATCCCTTGTTGTACTGCCCTTGGAACCGACTCCTCCCCTTCCCTGTGTGCGGAAATCAGTTAGAGGTGTTCTTTTGATATATCCCAGGTTGGAAATGGTAATTACCATGTCGTCGTCAGCGTAAAAATCTTCCGGATTAAACTCCTCCGCATTGGGAATTATTTCAGTTCTCCTTTCATCACCATACTTTTCTCTTATCTCGATCAACTCCTCCTTGATGATCTCCATACGCAGACTTTCTTCAGCTAAAATTCTCTTGTAATATTCAATCCGCTTCAGTAATTCATCATATTCCTCTTTGATCTTTTCTCTTTCAAGTCCGGTCAGCTTCTGCAACCTGAGATCCAAAATAGCCCTTGACTGAACTTCTGTAAGATCAAATTCAGACATTAACCCGGTTCTGGCCTCTTCAACAGTTTTCGAAGCCCTGATAAGGCTGATGACAGCATCAAGATTATCGAGGGCAATCAGTAAACCTTCAAGTATATGAGCTCTTTTCTCTGCCTGTTCCAACTCGTACTCAGTACGTCTCACAACAACATCATGACGATGATTGACAAAGTGTATGATGATCTGTTTCAGATTAAGTGTTCTGGGTCTGCCTTTTACAAGTGCTATATTGTTAACATTGAATGTAGTCTGTAATTGAGTGTATTTAAGTAACTGATTAATAATTACATTTGCCATTGCATCTTTTTTACAGATGATGACAATTCGCATTCCGCTTCTATCGGATTCATCGTTAACATAAGATATCCCCTCAATCTTTTTCTCATTGACGAGATCGGCGATTTTACGAATCAGTTCGGCTTTGTTGACCAGATAGGGTATTTCCGTAACCACAATGGTTTCCCTTCCTGTGGGCGAAACTTCAATATCCGTTTTGGCTCTCATCACCACGCTGCCCCTACCGGTTTCGTAAGCATCCTTTACACCCTGGTATCCATAAATAATACCTCCGGTAGGAAAATCAGGAGCCTTGATGATCTCTGTCAGCTCTTCTATAGTAATATCATAATTATCTATATAGGCAATTATGGAATTAATGCTATCCGTCAGATTATGTGGAGGCATGTTTGTAGCCATACCAACAGCTATTCCTGAGGTTCCGTTTATCAGCAAAAGAGGGACTTTCGTAGGTAATACCGTAGGCTCCTCCAGGGTGTCATCAAAATTTAGCTGAAAATCAACGGTATTCTTATCAAGGTCTGCCATTGTGTCTTCTGCGATCTTTTCCAGCCTGGCTTCAGTATAACGCATTGCTGCCGGACTGTCACCATCAATGGATCCGAAATTGCCCTGCCCGTTTACCAAAGGATACCGTAAAGACCATATCTGTGCCATTCTGACCATGGTAAAATAGACAGAACTATCACCGTGGGGGTGGTACTTACCAAGAACCTCCCCTACTATTCTTGCCGATTTCTTATACCCTCGATTAGCAGCAAGACCCAGATCCTGCATGCCATAAAGAACCCGTCTGTGTACCGGTTTTAACCCATCACGAACATCCGGTAATGCCCTGGAAACAATAACTGACATCGAATAATCGATGTAAGCCGATTTCATTTCCTCTTCAATGTGTACTTTTAATATCTTCTCTCCGTCCGCCATAAATCGTTTAAATTATGCTGATTTTTATTATATTATAAGATCTGAGCTTGGAACTGCCAGTATTCCATTGCTGGACGATTCTGGCACTTTCTTTGCAGTCAGTAATATTCATTCGTTTTTATGAATAAAAATTGTTGAAATAGGTCATTAAAATAATGACTCACGAAAATAATCATTTATTGTGTAAAACAGGCATTTCAGCATATGAATTTTCAACATTGAACTGTTTATAAATGATAATTGTTTTATTGTTATATTTGTAGTAAATAGCTAACTTAAAAAAAAATTATATTAATAATATGGATGCAAAATTTTCGCAAAGAATAAAAGATGTTTTGAGTTACAGCAAAGAGGAAGCCATAAGATTGGGAAATAACCATCTTGCGGTGGAACACCTGTTTCTCGGGATGTTACGTGATGGAGAGGGTGTTGCGATAGACATCCTTCTGATGCTTGGAGCTGAACTATACGATTTGAGAAAATCTGTAGAAGATGGGGTCAGAAAAGATGAAATATCAAGTATAACCGATACCGATAATCTTCCTTTATATAAAAATACGGAGAGGGTTCTTAAGCTTGTATATCTTGAAGCCAGGGCGCTTAAGGATTCTATGATCGACACAGGCCACCTTTTGCTTGGTATTTTAAAGGATGAAAATAATTATGCTACCCAGGTTTTGAACGAAAAAAACATTTTCTATGAAAATGTTCGCAAGGAACTGGAAAATGAAGTTTTTGAAGATAAGGCCGATTTTCCTGGAGATGAAGATGATGAAATCAAAGGTCCTTTCGGTTCCGGAAAACCTGGGTCTGGAAGTCCAGGTACAGCAGGAAAGACTTCAGATACACCCGTACTCGATAATTTTGGCATTGACCTTACAAAGGCTGCTGAAGAAGACCGACTTGACCCGATTGTAGGACGTGAGACAGAAATTGAACGTCTCGCCCAGATACTCAGCCGGAGGAAAAAGAATAATCCTATCCTCATCGGCGAACCCGGTGTAGGTAAATCAGCTATAGCCGAAGGTCTTGCTAACCGCATTATCCAGAGAAAAGTTTCCAGGGTGCTTTTCGATAAAAGGGTTGTTACTCTTGATCTTGCCTCCATTGTTGCCGGTACAAAATACCGGGGACAGTTTGAGGAAAGAATGAAAGCTATACTGAATGAGCTAGCAAAAAACAATAATATTATTTTGTTTATAGACGAGATACATACCATTGTAGGAGCTGGAGGCGCAACCGGATCCCTTGATGCAGCCAACATGTTGAAACCTGCTCTTGCCCGGGGCGACATTCAGTGCATTGGCGCCACCACACTTGATGAATATCGTCAGCATATTGAAAAAGACGGAGCGCTCGAGCGCCGTTTTCAGAAAGTGATGATCGAAGCTACAAATCCAGAAGAAACAATTGAGATCCTGAATAATATTAAGGAGAGATATGAAGAACATCATAATGTGATCTATACTCCGGAAGCCCTTCGATCCTGTGTAAGTCTTACACAACGGTATATTTCCGACAGATACCTGCCGGACAAGGCTATTGACGCCCTTGATGAAGCTGGTTCCCGGGTTCATATTTCAAATATCGTAGTACCGGATCAAATCGTCAGTCTTGAAAATGAGATTGAAGAGACGAAAAAAGAGAAAATCCAGGCTGTTAAAAATCAGAATTTTGAAAGAGCAGCCAGTTTCCGCGACCGGGAAAAAGAAATGCTGGAAAAGCTTGATCAGGAGAAGCTAAAGTGGGAAAGAGAACTTTCTCAGAACCGTGAAACAGTTGATGAGGAAAAAGTAGCCGAAGTGGTCGCTATGATGACGGGTGTTCCCGTTCAGAGGATCGCCCAGGCAGAGGGTGCCCGGTTGCTTAGCATGGGTACTGAGCTGCAATCCCGAGTGATTGGTCAGGAAGAAGCTATACAGAAAGTTGTGCGTTCCATTCAGAGAAACCGTGCAGGACTTAAAGACCCGAATAAACCTATCGGCACCTTTATTTTCCTCGGACCCACAGGTGTGGGGAAAACCCAGCTTGCCAAGGTGCTTACCGAATATTTATTCGACTCGGTTGATAATCTTGTAAGGATTGATATGAGTGAATATATGGAGAAATTTTCCGTGTCACGTCTTGTGGGAGCTCCTCCGGGATATATAGGTTATGAGGAAGGCGGACAGTTAACGGAAAAGGTTCGCCGTAAGCCCTATTCCGTCGTGCTTCTCGATGAGATAGAAAAAGCCCATCCCGATGTTTACCATATTCTTCTTCAGGTGATGGATGAAGGACAACTTACCGATAGCCTGGGAAGAAGGGTCGATTTCAGAAATACTATTGTTATTATGACTTCGAATATCGGAACCAGACAGCTTAAAGATTTTGGTACCGGTGTCGGTTTTAACACCAAAGCGCGTCAGCAGACCGTTAATGAGCAAAGTAAAGCGGTTATCGAAAAGGCGCTGAAAAGAGCCTTTGCTCCGGAATTCCTTAACAGGATCGATGATGTCGTATTGTTCAATACCCTTTCAAGGGAGGATATTTATAAGATCATTGATATTGAACTGGAAGGTCTTTATCTGAGAATTCATGGGCTTGGATATAAAGTAAAAATTACTGCCGAGGCCAAAGACTTTATTATCGAAAAAGGTTATGATATCCAGTTTGGTGCACGCCCCCTGAAAAGGGCCATCCAGAAATACCTGGAAGATCCGATGGCTGAAGCAATCATCAAATCATCAGTGAGCGAAGGAGATACCCTGTCGGTAGGGTTGGATAACAAAAAAGAGAATATCAAAATCCGGATCCTGAAAGCAAAGAAGAAAAATGTGGATACAGAGAAATAAAACCTTCTCTTTAAATTTATCTCACATTGAAATCATAAACTGAAAACGCAGACTTCAAAAAAGTCTGCGTTTTTTTCATCAGTGTACGCTTTTTGCACCCTTCACAAGGGTGTCTAAAAAGTATTTTTTAAGTTTAGGTTACTTACAAATTGAAAGCATTCCTCTGTTTGCCCCACCCAAACCCTCCCCCGGCGAGGGAGGGCTTCCCTTCGAATGTGTAAGTTCTAAATATATAAACTTATAGACTTTAGATTAACATTCAGAATTTCAAGTAAATAGCAAGTCCCGGGAAAATGTTATTTAAATAGTTGAATCAAAAGCCCTCCCTCCTGGGGCTACTCTTTATACATAAGTCAGTTCCGGTCAAACAGGGTGTAGCCTTCATACA
>CAYRTD010000008.1:0-56901 GCA_964426915.1 uncultured Bacteroidaceae bacterium
CGGAGTGAGGGAAAGAAAAACCCGGCGGTATAGGAATAATCCTAAATGTTTAAGTGGTGTTTGTACCGCCGGGTTTTTCTTTCCCTCACTCCCACACAAAACCACCGGTGTCATCTCGACCGAGATGCCTCAGCGATAGCGGAGGCTTCGACGGGAGAGACCTCTCTCTCCTTCAAATCCGTAAAATGCTCATCCGAAACATCGCATCAATAACACTCAAAATCTCCTCAGTACAAAAAAGCGACTGGCCAGATACTGAACCTATGATAAATATAAAGGACCGCCTTTCTTACAACACCTAAATGCCTTATCCTTTGGTTGATGCGTATTCCCCTATGGGGCTTGGAATTACATAACCGAATTGTGCTACATCAAGGTTCCGAACACTCAAAGGTTAAAACCCGTGGCTACGATTATACAAGCCCGACGGACTTGTGGAACCATTCTTTTATAAAATTTTTAGTGCGAAACTTAAGTTCATAATTATATAATTATTTGCTACTTTTATCCAGTCTAAATAGAATCTGTCAATAGAGTCGGGTACCTGAGGATAAGTAAAAAGGGAGAAAAAGGGATTAGAAATTAAAGTGTTATAATTCTCATAAACATTCCATAAAGTTTTAATAATAACCTGGATTCAGGTAATGATAAAACAATACACGAAAAAATGAATATTACTAAAGACATGAAAATGGCAGATGTGATCCATTTTAGTTATTCACTTCTGCCGGTTATTACCCGATTCGATATTAATCTTGGCTTTGGGGACAAAACAGTAGAAGAAGTCTGCAGGGATAATAACGTTAACCTGGATTTTTTTATCGAAATCACCAATTCCTTCGTTGACGAAGATTATATTCCACAAAAGGACCTGAATTCATTTCCTCTTAGTCTTATCGTAAAATACCTCGAGAAAACCCACGATTATTACCTAAGTGAAAAAATTCCTGAATTAGAATATATGATCGATAAAATGGTAAGCCTTTCTGATGCAGATATTCAAAAAACCGAATTGCTGAAGAACTTTTTTAAAGAATACCGGGAGGAATTGAATAATCACATAGAAAGAGAGGAACTAAAAGTACAACCCTATGTAATTGAAATAGAAAAGGCATATGAAAGTGGAAGCCTGAATGAACAGCTTAGAAAACAAATCCTTAAATACTCTATCAACGATTTTGCCAATGAACATGATAATGTTGAAGAGAAATTATATGATCTTACAAATATTATTATAAAATATATGCCTCCCTGCCCCGACAGGGCTTTGTGTAACAGGATCCTTATGGAATTATTCAGACTTGAAAAAGACCTGAATGCACACGCTGAGCTGGAGGACAAGGTACTAATACCCAAAGTATCCGTAATGGAAAAAGAACTCTTAAAAAAGGGATAGTCACACAATGAACAGGAGAAAATTCATAGTTGTAGAAAAGTCCTACCTCATCAGAAAAGGAATTGTGTCGGTCATTAACCGCGTTGATTTTGCTACCGTAGTAAAAGAGATGGATAATCTTGATAGAATTAATTCCGAAATATTAACTCATCAACCTGATTTCATAGTACTAAACCCAAATTTAATCCCTGAAAATAGCGATTACCTGAACTTTGAAATAAAAGCCGATCTGCATACAAAAGTAATAGCAATTAGCTCTGTGCCTCCATTCCGTAAAGGATTTTTGAAAAAATTTGCCCTCGTCCTTGATGTAAATGATCCAAAAGAAATACTCTTTAAAAAGCTTAAATCCCTTCTGAATGAATCAGAGCTAAAGAAAAGCATTACACGGGAAAATACGGAACTGAGTGAACGCGAAAAAACGATTCTAAAGCATGTGGCTAAAGGGCAAACAAACAAGGAAATCGCTGAAAGCCTCTATTTATCAACACACACTGTCATCACCCATAGAAAGAATATTACAGCCAAGCTTGGCATTAAGACAATCTCCGGCCTTACTGTTTATGCAATACTTAATAACCTGGTAAGTCTTGAAGAGATTAAGGCCTGAACTATTGTCATTTCTATTATGGAATAAGCAAATAATGATTTAATTTTAGATCTGAGTAAAAAAATTGACATTTGCCATTTCGTCTTCAGAAAATGCTGAATAAATGACCGGAAAAAAAACATATTTCCTAAGAAATATGGTCTGCAATTGTTGTAGAATCCTTCTCAGGGAGCGACTGGAAAAAATGGGAATAGAAGTAATTGAAGTGAAACTCGGTGAGGTATCAGTAAAAATCGAAGATGAAAAATGTACAGAAGTCATTGAGTCGGTAACCAGTGAACTGGGTCTGGAAATAATCAGGGAAAAAGATAAAATACTGGTAGAGGATATCAAAAAAGCGATTATCGAATTAATCCATGAGCTGAATAATGCCGATTCTGTTATCAGAAAATCTGAATACCTTGTTGAAAAACTGGGAATGAGCTACCAGCATCTGTCTAAATCCTTTTCCAGCACCGAACCGGTAACCTTAGAAAGATATATTATTCTTCAAAAAACGGAAAAGATAAAAGAACTTATCGACAGTAATGAGTATTCCCTGAGTGAAATAGCCTATATGATGGACTATAGCAGTATTCAGCATCTTTCGTCCCAGTTTAAACAAATCACCGGTCTTACACCCACTCAATACAAAAGATCAGACAAAAGCCTGAGACACTCTATTGATGATTTATATTAACAAATGATCATTTTTCATCTTCATTTGTTAGTAATTAAACATCCGGTATTCAGGCAGACGCTAGCTATTCATGATGTTTTCAGGCCAATTATCCGGATCATTATGAATGGTTTTTAAACAATAATTCCTTTATTTAATTAACTGAAGTCTAAAATGAATTCAAACTGGTCTCTTTCCTTCGCAATCCTTGATAAAATGAAAAAAGGTGTTGCTATTTTTCATGATGACGGAATACTCAAACTGAATTCGGCTTTTAAAAAATTTTTCCGGATAAATGACACCATACACGATTTTTTACATTTGTTAAGAGATAATTCTTCACTGGTCCTGGCCTATCCCGATAAAGAAATAATTAGCACAGAAAGGTCACCTTCAGAAAGAATTCTGAATCAGGAAGACTTAAAAGATGAAATCTGGCAGGTTACTGATAGAATTCACGGAGAATGCTGGTATGGTGAGTTTTCAGGACATAATATAGATGTCGATAACCATTCCCGCTATGTTTTATTTGTTAATGATGTAAGCGAAAGTTTTCTGCTAAAAGCCGAACTTAAATCTGAAACCCGGTTTTTCTATGATGTTATAAATGCCTTACCGGTTATGGTTTCCATCTATAATCCGGAACTTAATGAAATGTATCTCAATAATGCAGTAGAAAGTATTACCGGCTGGACCAGAAAGGATACCGAAAATCAAAGTATTATGGAACTTGCTTACCCTGATCCTGCCTACAGAGAATATGTCATGGATTATATGCAATCTTTGAAAGAAGGTTTTTCAGAAATTATCATGAGAACCAGGGATGGGAGAGATATTGTAACCAGCTGGGCGAATATAAAACTATCAAATGGAAGACAACTGGGAATTGGCCTGGATATTAATAAACAGAAAATTACAGAAAAAGCAGTTAAGGAAAGTGAGGAGAAGTTTAGAAATCTGGCAGACAATATTTCACAACTGGCATGGATAACAGACAAAGAGGGTAATGTGATATGGTTTAATAAGCGCTGGTATGATTTTACGGGATTCAGGCTTAAAGAATCCGCAGGAATGCACTACTCAGATTTTATACATCCTGATTACCGTTCACAAGTTGTATCCTATTACGTTGAATGCCTTAAAAAAGGGGTAATCTGGGAAGATACTTTTCCTCTGAAAAATAAAAATGATGAATTCAGATGGTTTCTCTCCCGCGCCCTGCCTATTTATGATGAAAGCGGAAATATCAAAAGCTGGTTTGGTACTAATACAGATATTACGGAGTTAAAAAATCTTCAGGATAAAATTTTAAAAGCCAATGAAAAAGCCGAGAAGTCCGTAATTATGCAAAAGACTTTTATACAGAATATTTCCCATGAAGTAAGAACTCCTATGAATTCAATCCTGGGTTTCACTGAATTGCTGGAAAAATCTATAACCAATCCCGAAGATAAAAAACACCTTGAATCTATTAGCTATAGTGGAAAGAAATTACTTACACTGATTAATGATATTCTCGATTTTTCCAGACTGGACTCAAATGATCTTAAACTGTCATATGATATAGTACCACTAAGGAATATTTTTCATCAAATTGAATATCAATTTGAAGGCCTATCATTACACTTTAAAAAAAACATGCTTAAACTTAAAATAGTTGTTAACCCTGAAGATGAGAACCGCTATGTATATGGCGACAAATACAGGATTCAGCAGGTAATGGATAACCTCGTAAGTAATGCCGTAAAATATACAGAAGAAGGGTATATTGAGGTAGGCTGCGAGATCCGGGATTCGGAAAAACAAGTTCTGTTTTTTGTGAAAGATACCGGAACCGGAATAAATAAACAAGATTATGATCTGATATTTAACCGTTTTCAACAATCGGAAAAAAAACAATTACAGGGTACCGGCCTTGGCCTTTCAATCAGTAAACAGCTGGTCAATTTATTCGGAGGTGATATCTGGGTCGAGTCGGAAAAAGGAAAAGGTTCCTCCTTTTTCTTCACCCATCCATTAACAGAAGCTCCGGAAATGTTGTCACAAAAACCCAAAAAAAAGAAAGGCTCTTTCTTTCGGCCTGATTTAACGGGTATAACAATCCTCATTGCAGAAGATGATGAATACAGTTTCCAACTGCTTGAAGCAATGATAGCTCCGACAAATGCCAGAATTATTCATGCTAAGAACGGCCATCAGGCTGTGGAGATTTTTACTGACAATAAAATTATTGATATCGTTTTTCTTGATATCCGGCTTCCGGGTCTGGATGGCTATGAAATCCTTGAAAAAATCCGTTCAAGTAATAAAAGCATTCCCGTTATAGCCCAGACGGCCTATGCAATGCCGGAAGATAAAACCAGGAGCCATAATGAAGGCTTCGATTTCCATGCTACAAAACCGGTTGCCATGAAAGATCTTTATATGATTTTGAATACTTTTCTTTCGGAAAAATAAGATTAGCCGAATGCTTAAGTCTATAAGCATAAAGTTTATTACAATGGACCTAAGCCTCAACTTTTAGACGCTTTTACCCGTTTTCCTTTTTCCCTAGGCCTTTAATATCAACATGCGGATTATGTTCGATGCAACTCAGCCTCCCAGACCCTAAGGATTTCAAAACCCTTAGGGTCTGGGAGGCTGAAAATTGGTAAAGTTCTGAAAAATTCCTTTTCCTTTCAGTTTTTACAAAATTTTATAAATTTTAAAAATAATTATATGAAACTTTTAATGTCTTCATGAAATATATTTGTAATAAATTAAAAATCAATGACCGTATTTGGATGAATATTGCTGATAGTTTTCCCTTCAGGGCTAAAAAACCAAAGCTAACATTAAGTTGAAACACTCGTATATACGGATAAAAAACCTCATCTATCATCCAATGCAAAATATTTAAATTCAATTATCATGAGGATAAAAAAAAACATAGCAATAAGCGATTCCGGATTTGTCTTCGATCCAACCACCGGAGAATCTTTTACTTTTAATCCGACAGGCCTTGAAATATTCAGATATCTAAAAGATGATAGATCGCTTGACGAGATCTCTGAGATCATTACCCTTAAATATGATATCGATAGTCATAATTTTGAAAGGTTTTACTACGATTTCATTTCCATGTTAAAACAATATCAACTTATTGATGATGAATAGAAAAGATATTACGATTGCGATTACGGGGTTAAACAACACAGACAATCCGGGTCCTGGCATTCCTGTGATCAGGGGCATAAGGGATTCATTGCGTTTCACTGCCAGAATTGTCGGACTGGCCTATGAAAACCTGGAGCCGGGAATCTACATGGAAAATTTTCTTGACAAAGTATATATGATCCCTTATCCTTCAGATGGCACCGAAGCCTTTATGCGAAGGATAGAAGAAATAAATTCACACGAAAACATTGATGTTATCATACCCAATTTTGATGCCGAACTGTATACTTTCATGAAATCCAGCCAAAAGCTGGAAAATCTGGGTATAAAGACATTCCTTCCGACACTGGAGCAATATGAAGAGCGAAGCAAAACAGAACTTCCCAAATTCGGAGAAAAATATAATGTAAATGTTCCCGGTAGTATTGATATTACTAATCATGCGGATATCCAGAAATTCGATCGTCTGAAAAAGTATGAATATCCAGTAATGGTTAAGGGTAAATTCTATGATGCTTATATAGCCTATAACTCAGATCAGGTAATCAGCCATTTCAATAAAATCTCAGCCAAATGGGGCTTGCCGGTAATTATCCAGGAATTTGTCAAAGGAACAGAGGTTAACGTTGTTGCACTTGGTGACGGTAAGGGCAATACGATAGGTGCAGTACCCATGCGTAAACAATACATCACAGATAAAGGGAAGGCCTGGGGCGGCATTACCCTCGACGACAAAAAAATGATCGAACTTACCCATAAGATCATTGCAGCAACGAAATGGCGGGGAGGTATGGAGCTTGAACTCATTCGTACAAATAAAGGGGATTATTATATAATTGAGATCAATCCCCGGATCCCAGCCTGGGTATACCTTGCCGTTGGAGCAGGCCAAAACCTGCCTGAAGCACTCGTAAGGCTTGCTCTTGGTGAGGATGTTGAACCATTTACCGGATATAAAAAAGGAATTATGTTTGTCCGTTATTCCTATGATATCATATGTGATATGGAAAAATTCGAAACTTTATCAACCAACAGTGAAATATAAAATTAAATCCTTTATATAATGGAAAAATTAACATTCGAACGACCCGTAGTAAAAAAAGTGAACGCCGGAATGCCAGGCAAATTCGGAATGAAAAGCGGATTTGAAATATTGCCTGATGTTGAGGGTGTCCCCGTGAAAACCCTTCTGAATACTTACGGTTCTCCACTCTATATCATTTCAGAAAAAACAATTAGAGATAAATATCGCTCTGCCAATCAGGCTTTTAAAAGTCGTTATCCCAAGGTACAGTTTGCATGGTCGTATAAAACCAATTACCTGGATGCAGTCTGCCATGTTTATCATCAGGAAGGATCATGGGCAGAAGTGGTATCCGGATTTGAATATGAAAAAGCACTGAATAACGGAGTCCCCGGAAATCAAATAATTTTTAACGGACCGGATAAAAATCAGGAAGACCTTAAAAAGGCAGTGAATAATGGTTCCTTCATACATGTCGATCATTTTGATGAAATGTATGAACTAATTGATATTGCCAAAAACATGGGGAAGAAAGCAACCGTAGCAATAAGAGTAAACATGGATACGGGAATATATCCTATATGGGATCGCTTTGGTTTTAACTATGAAAACGGAGATGCCTGGGATGCCCTGAACCGGATTATGATGGATGATAATCTGGAGCTTGCAGGCCTTCATACTCATATTGGGACCTATATGCTATCATATAACGCTTATAAAATTGCTGCCTCAAAACTGGCCGACCTGGCAGTAAATATTAACAGAAAATATGATCATAGCATAGCCTACATAGATATGGGCGGAGGATTTGCCTCCGGGAATACACTGAAAGGAGCCTATTTGCCAGGATATGATACCGTTCCCGGAATAGAAGATTACGCAGAAGCAATTACCTCCGGGTTGATGTCCTCAGGTTTTAAAAAAGAAAATCTTCCTACTCTTATTCTGGAAACAGGACGTGCTCTTATAGACGATGCCGGCTATCTTGCGGGTACAGTGCTTGCAAATAAGCGCCTTTCCGACGGAAGAAGATCTACTATTGTAGACGTAGGGGTAAATCTTCTGTTTACTTCATTCTGGTACGAACATGAGATCCTGCCGGCACAAACGGTTTCTTCTCAAACAGAAGAATCCACTATTTATGGCCCGCTTTGTATGAATATAGATGTTCTTAGAGAATCTATAGCCTTTCCTGTTTTGAAGAAAGGAGATCATTTTATCATAAGAAGAATTGGAGCATATAATATGACCCAATGGATGCAATTTATAACTTACAGACCCAATATTGTAATGATTGATGAACAGGGAAAAACTCATATTATCCGGAAGGCCGAAACATTGAAAAGCCTGATATCACATGAAAATGTGCCAGAACATTTAAAACAATAATGAATGGAGCTCCCGGAAAAATCCCGTAGCCTGTCAAAAGGAATCCTTCGAAGTTATTCCCAGGTTTTCTTTGCAAATAATCCTTTCTTTGCAATCATTCTTTTATTGGTGAGTTTTTTTGATCCGAATGCAGGTCTGGCCGGACTTATTTCTGTAATTACTTCTGTGGTTACGGCCAAACAACTGGGTTTTTATAAACCGGAGGTGGAAAACGGACTGTTCGGTTTTAACAGCCTCCTGGTAGGCCTGGGAATTGGTTATTACTTCGTTCCGTCACTGGAAACCTATCTTATCGTTATAGCAGCTTCTATCCTTACCTTGTTTTTTGTTACTCTTTTTAAGGGTATTCTGCAAAAATACGGACTGCCATTTCTTTCGGTACCCTTCCTTTTCGGCATCTGGATCATTATGATAGCTGCGGGTAGTTTTGAATCACTTGGCATAAGCCAGAAAGGCATATATACCCTGAATAAGCTTTATGGGATAGGAGGAACGCGTTTAGTCAATTTTTATGAATACCTGAGCGATGTGCCTATGAATGAGTCTCTTAAAACCTATTTTAATTCCATAGGAGCAATATTTTTTCAGTTCAATGCACTGGCGGGTATTTTTATAGCAACAGGTCTACTTGTTTTTTCAAGAATTGCCTTTCTTCTTTCTCTTTATGGCTTTTATATTGCCTATGTTTTTTATAGTATCCTGGGAGGTAATCTGGAGGAAATGAGTTATACCTATATCGGTTTTAATTATGTGCTGACCGCCATCGCCATCGGAGGTTTCTATCTTATTCCTTCCAAAAAGACTTTCCTGTGGCTTTTATTATTGATTCCTCTGGTTACCCTTCTTACAATCAGCCTGGCCAAAGTCCTTCTGGTCTTCCGGCTTCCCGTATATGCCTTACCCTTTAATATTGTGGTTCTTCTTTTTATTTATACCCTAAAATTCCGGGTAGATCCGGATGAAGACCTGCAGGAAGTCTACATTCAGCATAATCACCCCGAAACTAACCTCTACTCACATAAGAATCAAAAACAAAAAGCCTGGCACCGGAAATTAAATATTTTCATTTTGCCGTTCCATGGCGCATGGACGGTCTCTCAAACTCATAATGGTGATTATACACATAAGGAAGGCTGGAGGCATGCTGTTGATTTTGTTATAACAGATAAGGATAATAAGCAATTTAGTAATGAAGGGAATTATCCTACAGATTATTTTTGCTTTGGGAAATCTGTTTTGGCTCCTGCCGACGGACTGGTTGAAGAGGTAATTGATAATATTGCCGATAATAGCATAGGAAAACCAAACCTTATTCATAACTGGGGAAATACCGTTATAATAAAACATGATGATTATTTGTACTCGAGCCTTAACCACCTCAGGGAAGATTCGGTTACAGTAAAAACTGGTCAGAAAGTAAAAAAAGGTCAGAAAATTGCCGAAGCCGGAAACTCCGGTCGTAGTCCATACCCCCATTTGCACATGCAAATTCAGTCCACCCCTTCCGTCGGATCTGAAACTATCTACTATCCCCTGAGCTATTTTATCGAATATGTAAACGATAACCCCCGGTTGAATACATTTGACATCCCTAAGAAAGATGCCAAAATATCAAACGCAGAAACCCTGCGTTTTCTGAAAAATGCATTTGAACTTATTCCGGGAAAGAAAATGGAAGTTCATTATGTCATAAATGAAAGCAATAATAAAACCCAATGGGAGGTTATAACTGATCCCTACAATCAATCCTTCATCTTTGAAGAAGAAACAAAATCAAAGGCATATTTTGTCAACGATGGGTATATGTTGAATTTTACAGGATTTTACGGAAATAAAAACTCTGTACTTTTCAATTTTTACCTCGGTTTCTATAAAATATTTCAGGGGTATTATAAGGATATCCGTGTGAAGGATGAAATACCTCAAAACGATACTTTCAGATTTCCATTATTAACATTACAGGATTTTTTCACTCCATTTTATATCTTTCTGAAATCAGAATATGAAAATAAGATCAAAGGAATTGATAACGAGTTACAACCGGGAAATATAGAAATGGAAACCACAATATACCAGAAATTTTTCAAAAGAAAATTTAAACTTCATAATTATCATATTAAAATCTCTGAAGAAGGTATACAGTATAAAACAAGAATAGGAAAAAATGATCTCAATGTTAAAATACAGTAAATTATATTTCATTATAATTATTCTTTTCAATATATTCTATAATGTTGGAGGTCAATATGATGATAAATATCATTATTATGATTCACTCACTTATTCCCTTTACAAAAATCAGAATTGGAAAGAACTCACAAAAAGCTCCAGAAAGGCTTTAAAAGAGGATCTGGATTATTATTATCTCCGAATGCGTGCAGGGATCGCATTGTATGAAAGAGGTAAATATTTTCTTGCGGAAAATCAGTTTAAAAAAGCCTTGAAACTGAATCGTATTGATCCTGTGAGCAGGGAATATATTTATTATTCGAAATTATTCTCCGGGAAAGAAAAGGAAGCTTCTCTTTATTATAAGCAAAATAAATCTTTTTTGGAAAATAAAGTAACAACGGAAAATAAAGCCTTACGCAATCTTTTTGTCAACCTGGCTTATCATCATAACTTTGAAAGAGAACTGCACACCTTATTTGACCCAGCCGTTTTTTCAGGTTCAACAGGCTATCAAACTGTGACAGGAAGCTTCTATACCGGTAGTTTTCTCATGGAACACGACCTGGGCAGGCATTTTATTTTGTCGCACGGGGGTACCTTTCTTAGAAAAAATAATTATTACCTTGATGTAAGCCCGGAAAGGATTCTGGACAGTTACAATTATCCTGTTACCCAGGGGCAGTATTACACGGGTCTTAGCTTTTTTCCCGGTGCTGATCTACACATTAAATCTTCCATTCATTATATTCATTACAAAACTCCAGGTATTGTGTTCAGGGACAGAGGTTTCGGATCGGTTTACACTTTGGAAAGCATGCGGGATCACAGCATGTCCGGTCGTATATCGGCAGGGAAATATTTCAGTTTGTTTGAAATAAATGCAGGAATATCATTATCCGGACTCAACAATTACAAACAGTTTCAGAAAGATGTAGAAGTTATTTTTTATCCCTTAGGAAATAAAGATCTCTATACCCTCTCTTCATTTTATCATTCAAGAGAAAGGATTGGAGCAGAGGCCGATAACAATCAGGTCTTTAAACAAGGTCTCGGAATGAAGCTTTTTAACAGGCTTTGGACACAAATAAACATTTGGAACGGGGAAATAAAAAACCTCGTGTGCTATGATGGCTTTGTTATATACAATGCTAAAGAAACCATTACTTCGCAATACGACCTTTCTCTTATTATTCCCGGCGATAAAGTCAGACTTTCACTTACCGGATCATATCAGGAATATTACAGTAATTTTATTAGTTCTGAAGGGTTTGAGACGGGCATCAATAAATTAAATTTTCAAGGTTTAACACTAATAACTGAAATAAAATGGAACTTCTAAAACTTAAAAAAGGCATCCTGGCATTATTTGTTTTTATGCCTGTAATAGCTTTGTCACAAAATTTTGAAACCCGGGTCAAAGCTTTTCAACAGAGTTATATTAACGAAGCTTCGGGAAACTATAGTAAAGCGATTGAAGACCTTAAAGCTATTTATCAGGAAGACTCCTATGAAATAAATTTAAGGTTGGGATATCTGAATTATCTGGCTGGCAGATTTACAGAATCCATTGCCTATTACAATAAAGCCATTGATATAATGCCCTATGCAATTGAAGCACGACTGGGTTTTGCCTTTCCTGCTTCAGCCATTGGAAATTACAGTCAGGTACTCAATCAATACGAAAAAATACTTGAGATCAGCCCGAATAATTCTATAGTCTTACATCGTATTGGCCTGATCTACTATGGAAGAAATGATTTTATTAAAGCAGAGAAGTTTTTCCAGAAGGTTGTTAATCTATATCCTTTTGATTATGATGGCCTTACCATGCTTGCATGGACCAAGCTTAAATTAAATAAGGTAATGGAGGCAAAAGTTCTGTTTCAAAAAGCATTATTAAATACTCCAAGTGGTAGCACAGCCACAGAAGGTCTTGAATTAATTTCTGAATCAGATTGACTTGATTCCTGCAAAATATATTAATTGTTTCTGCCGTTATTCATTGTATTCAGGTTTTTTCACTACAGCTATTGAAGACAGAAAATAAGAATAGTATATTTGCTATATCAAATAATTAAAGAAATGGATAAAAAAAATAAAACGGTAACTTATCTAACAATATTGATAGTTGTACTTGGTATAGCTTTTATTGTTGTAGGATATCTCTGGTATAATCAGAAGCAGGAAAGTGATAAAATAATTCTCCGCCTTGAAGAATATTCGACATTTATTGAAGAGCAGAAGGACTCACTGGAATATGAGTTACAGGATATTATCGTTCAATATGATTCTCTGATGACAGAAAATGATACAATGAATATGAAACTTTCTGCTCAGCAGGATAAGATCGAAAGCCTTCTCAGGCTTCGCATGAGCGATGCTGAAAAGATCCGGAAATACGAAAAGGAGCTTGGGACTATACGGAAAGTACTCAGGAGTTATATTGTTCAGATAGATTCCCTGAATACGAGAAATCAAATTCTTATGGCAGAAAATAAAGAATTGAAAAACCGTTCAACGGAAGTAGAAAGTGTAAATCGTCAGTTATCTGAAGAAAAAGAGGAGCTTATGGCCATTACGGATGAGGCTAAAACCCTTCTGGCCTCAGAAGTTGTTACCTTAGGGCTTAATAAAAGAAGCCGGGAAAAAGATAAATTTGATAAAATTGAGAAGCTCAGAACAGATTTTGTATTAAGAAAAAATAAAGTTGCCGAACCCGGCCCGAGGACTATTTATATCCGTCATATCCGTCCCGATGGGGTTGTTCTGGGTTCATCAGGAGCCGGAGTGATTGATGTGGGTGAAAAACAACTCCCCTATTCTGCCAGCAGAGAGGTTATTTATGAAAATAATGATATACCTGTATCTATTTATTGGGATGATAATGGGGATCTCGTCGCCGGAACTTATCAAACCCAGTTGTATGAGAATGGTAAATTGATCGGTGAAACTGAATTCAGCCTGAGATAAAAAACTAATTCATAAGCTTTTCAGAAATATTATATTCCCAAATGAGAATAGGTATTATCATTGGACGAATCGGGGGTGTGGATGGTGTGGCCCTGGAAACAGAAAAGTGGATTGAGGTTCTCAGGCGAATGGGCCATAAGGTATTTATTATCTCCGGGCAATATCAGGGTAGAAAGATGGATCCAACCACCGAAACCCTTGTTCCGGAGATGTCTTTCCACTCTCCGGAAAGCTTCTGGAGCCAGAAAAAAGCATTTTTCTTTCCCGACACCAAATCGGATGAATTGATTGAACATATTAATCTGTATTCGGGTATTATTTATAAAAGAATCATTAACTGGGCTATTGATAATAGAATTGAGCTCATTATATCTGAAAATGCCTCCTCTCTTCCTGCTCATCTTGAAATGGGAATTGCCATTAAAAATGCTGTTGAAAAACTTGAACTACCTGTAATAACTCATGATCATGACTTTGCATGGGAAAGAAATGACCGTTATCATTCACCTCATGACGAGATCACTGATTTTGTTGAACAGGTATTTCCACTGCGCTCTCCATATTCCATTCATGCTGTAATTAATACCAATGCCCATGAAACACTAAAAGAAAAATATGGCAGGGATTCTGTAATCGTTCCGAATGTTATGAATTTTGATCTTCCCTTCGGAATAAAAACGGAAAAGAATAAGTGCCTGCATGAATACCTGGGGTATGATTGCAAAAAAGATATACTCCTTTTCCAGATAACCCGTATTGTCAGTAGAAAGTCTATTGAAACAGCTATTAAACTCGTTCATAAACTCAAAAATAAAAACATCCGCTTAATTATTACCGGAAGTGCCGCCGATGATGAGGGAAATGTTTACTACAACAAACTGATTAACCTGATCCATGAATATAAATTAAGTGAACAGGTAAGGTTTGCCTCTGATCTGTTTCACAATAAAGGGCTCTCCATGAACGGTGATGTGCAATTTTCTCTTTCTGATGCTTATGCTCAGGCTACTGCCTGTACCTACTTCAGTACTTATGAAGGATTTGGAAATGCATTCGTGGAAGCGGTTCTCGCGAAAAAGCCGGTTTTTGTAAATAATTATAAACCTGTTTACTGGCCTGATATCGGGTCGAAAGGATTCAAAACGGTAATGCTCGAAGAGAATGAGCTGACGGATGAAAAAATAAATGAGATGAATGAAATTATTATGAATAAATCTCTTGCAAAAGAAATTGCCGAATTTAATTTTGAGCTTGGGAAAAAATATTTTTCATATGACACTTTGGAGGAAAAATTATCTTTGCTGATCAAAAAGCTAAAAAGTTAAATCCTGAAAAATTCTCTCATAATCTGATCCGCCAAAAAAATTCCATTTTTTGAAATCTTTATTATTTCATCTTCCTGGATTAAGAGTCCCCTTTTCAAAAAGTCTTTAGCAATATTTAATGTGTATTTAACATAATCATCTCCAAATGCCGACCGTATTTCATTTAAATCTATGCCCCACATCGTTCGTAAAGAAGTGAGAATGTATTCATTATAACGGTCGGTATTACTAAGTTCCTCGCTTTCATAATAGTTATGTCCTCCGGATAGAATTATTTCCATGTACTTCTTATTTGAGGAAATATTCCAGGATCTTCGTTTTCCATCATAAGAATGTGCTGAGGGGCCGATCCCGATATATTTTTGATTCTTCCAGTAGGTTAAATTATGTTTGGAAAAAAAACCGGCTAAGGCAAAATTGGAAATTTCATAATGAATAAATCCTGATTTTTCAGTTAAGCTTTTTAATATTTCGAATTGCTTCAGGCTTTCATTTTCTTCAACCGGAAAAATTCGCTTTTTTTTCCTCCAGTGATCAAATACTGTTCCGGGTTCAAAAGTAAGGTGATAAGCAGAAATATGATTTATTCCGAGTCCCGTAAGTATCTTGAGATTTTCTTCCCACTGGCTTGCAGTCATTCCGGGAATTCCGTAAATCAGATCGGAGTTAATATTGGTAAAACCCAGCTTTTGGGCATTCTCTATTGCTTTAATAGCTTGTAAAGCAGAATGGCTACGTCTCATTAATTTCAGATCTTCATCTCTGAAAGATTGTATTCCAATACTCAGCCTGTTTATCCCCGAATCCTTAAGTCCCTTAAGATATTCACGGCTAAGATCATCGGGATTCGCTTCGAAACTGATCTCCGCATCTGAGGATATGTCAAATAATTTTCTGATCCTTCCCATTATCTGCTCTACTTCCCCCGGGCTTAAAACTGAGGGAGTACCTCCGCCAAAATATATAGTTTGTAATTCCGGAACGTCCAAAATTGCATGTTTGTGTTCAATTTCAAGATTCATCACCTTCAGCATTTGTTCTTTTTGATGAAGTGAAACTGAAAAATGGAAATCACAATACCGGCAGGCCTGCCGGCAAAAGGGTATATGAATATATAGTCCTGCCACTTTCTAATCCTCTTTAATATATCCCATTATTGCATTGGATACTGATCTGGGTTCTGGTGGAAGAGTGTAAACATTCTCTTCGTAAGCCTTATTATAAGGGGAAATGTTTCTTTCCTTTCCATTTATCACAAGGGTGCTGCTTCCTCCGGGATCAAAACCCATAGCCTTGATAATTCCCTGTTCTTTCAGGATAGAAGCCATATTATCATGTGTGGCTCCAACCGACTCTCTTATTCTTCCATTGACCGCCAGTAGAGAAAGGTTTCCCTGAATGTCGATGCCGGCTGCAATTTTTGGTCCGCGCATATCAGTAAAATCCAGTCTGGCTGCTTGTGTTCGTATAGAATTTGGGTGTTTCCATCCTTCGATTTCCATATTAAGACAATTTTCCCCTCGATCAAGTAACATTGGTCCAGCTTCTACCGCATGTCTGATCTCAGAAAATTCGTCTGAATATATCAAAAGTTCATCGCCGGTTTTTAGGTGATCCGGGAAACTTTCTTCACTAAAAGAAAGTGTAATACCTACCGGAATAATATTCACTTTTTCCTTAACTGAACCCCTGATTATATCTTTTACCTTATTTCCGGCCAGCCTTACTATCACTCTTCCTTTATTAAGTATTTGATCCTCATTATATAAAAGATCGTAAAAGCATAGCTCTCCTTCAGGCTTCTTAAGATTATAATTCTGGATACCTGTCAAAAACGTGTTATTTCCGGTAACAATTCTGAATCCGTTTTCTGCTGTTACTCTTTTTATATCAATCCGCCCGTCCTTAAAAAATATCAAAGCTGCCTTATTAAAAAGAGGAAGAGATAATATTTTTCCTTTTGAAATTATTAAACCAAGAGGAGACCCTATAAAAGATTCACTAATGCCAAGTTTTCCAACAAGCTCAGCGTTAAGTATATATCCACCGTTCCATGCAATGGGAATATCCTTCTTTAGCTCATTAGCATATTTTCTTACAAATGAAGTAACTTTCCGGGGTCTGTTACTTACGGATTCCACAAGAAATTCCCATTTCTCTTTTTGCATATCAAGATTTGCCACTACGCCATTATAAGGATGACCATCTTCATATACACCACTTATAAAACTATATTTTACCGGAGCTTGATTATTTTGCGCCTTGTTGATACTCAATTTTTCAATGACATGCTGCACAGGAGAGCTGTTTCTTTCTGCCTCTTTCCGTAATTCATCCAATAAAGCTCTTTCACCCATCTTTTCTTTGAGCTCTTTAAAAGCCCTGCTTCTGAGAACGCGATCAAAATCCTTTGTCCTTTGCACCGGTACAGGATAAGAAATTACAGTTCTCAGGCCTGCAGGAGCGTACTGTATATATCCTGATTTCCAGGGAATGCCAAGCATCTTTGCCGCCAGTTCTGATCTTGCCTTCCCTATATGAAATCTGTCCAGATCAACAATATCTGTCATCAATATGGCATTTCTCCGGTTTGTTATTAAAAAACCATTTAAGTTTTTAATTTTTCTAAGGGTTTTTAAAGCTTTTTTACCTAATTGCTCAAAATGTATTCCAACGGTCCATTGTTCGGTAGGCACAAGTTTAATAAGCTCATATCTGTAAAGCAATTTTAATTCCTCATTTCTGCCATTTAAAATGTATTCCTCTGTCTCTTTAAGATTTAACTGATTTCCGAGATTCTTTTCCTGGGTAAACACATAGATTTTCGAGAGATTATGCCGGTTATCATGAAGTATTTTTGTGGTTAAAACTTCTTCAATTCCCATTTTCAGTCTTGACCTTAAGGGTTGTAAAACAAACAATTCGAGTTCATGCATCAGGTACTCACCAGGAAAATATGCTACAGGTAAATTTTCCTGTAATTTCTTTATTAATTCTTTCCTGTTATCAATCGACAGGTAAGTGCTTCCGGTAAGTTGCAAAAGGGCCAGGTTCCAATCTGTAAAAAAATGAGGGGTCTCTTTTACCCTGTTATTCACAGTTGGTTCAATTATTTCGAAATATAGAATATTAATAAGACCGGTCAACTCCTGCATCGTATAATCCTGATAAGGATAATAATAATTGTTTCGGTGCCGGTATGACATGCTGTGATCATGCCTTAGTTTCAGATTTCCTTCACGGTAATTAAAGAGTTGTTCAATTGTATTAAAGAATTCCAGCCTTTTATAAAGAGGAACATGCATTTCTTCAGGATCTTTCTTTAAAATCTCAAGAGCAAACTTAAAAATCCTGCCCTTGAACTCCATTTGTTCGATACGAAAATAACTGGGATCAATCAGAGATTTAAGATAGATCATAAAGGATAGTTTCCCATAACCAGCCAGATATTGCCGGTTTTCAGTATTTAATATAGCCCTGAGATTCTTATCATCGGGATGAAAACTATTTCTGTATTTCTGAACCGATTTAATTACAGTAAGTCTTTCTTCCTGTCCCTGATTCATTTGATAAGCCAATCGGAACAATATCTCCTGCAAATTATTGTTCAACGCTTCGAGAGAAAACCGCCTTAATACGGCTTTCCGATTATGATTTATTTCTTCAGTAAATTTATGAGGAAATAAAACCCTTTCTATAATTGCATTAGCCGACTTTTTTTTGATGCTTTTCCCATCATATTCAATTACTTTCAGCCTGTTTATCTCTTCAAGATGATAACCGATTACTTCTTCGTATACATTCCTTGGAGAATATTTTCGCACAAAAATAGGAGTTCCGCAGGCAGTAGATTCAATTATGGGTAACCCTCTCCCTTCTGTTTTACTGGGAAGTAAAACCAATGAAGCTATGTTATATAACTCAGGTATCCCCGCCGGAGACTGAAAGCGTTGTTTAAAGTTCCCCTTATCCATTTCACTAAACAGAAAAGCAAGGAAAATTTTCTCCCTTAATATTTCGTCTGTACTCTCTAGCAACTTTTGAAAACGTTTAATTATTTTTACGAAATACAAATAATGCCCTGCAGCTACAGGACCAGTAACAAGTAATGTGATCTTTAAATTTTTCGTTTTTCTAAGGCGCTCTCTGAAACCCTTATTTTCCAATATTTTCAATAAAAGACCAAAACCTGTCTCAATTCTTTTTCGGGAAATTATACGTGTGGGTTGTAGAAAAATAATGTTTTCCGCAACAAACTTGTTTAAAGCTCTGGTTCTGTTTCCAATAAGTATCGGCATGGAATTTATCGGATCAACAAGATGTGAGTTAATCACATCTTCAACAGAATACACGATAAGCTGTTCTGAATAACGGCTAAGTATTTTCTCCAACTGAAAAAATGCATTTATTTTCTTTCTTTTATCTATATTATGATAAATATCCGTATCGACAGCGGTGCCTATTTCCATAATACCGGCCGGATTCATTCCTTTTTTACGAATCAGATAATCAGATTGCCTGCGATTTATATTTACATGGATCCATACCGGAGATTCCCATGGAAACAGTAGTTCTATAATACTAAAAAACTCACCCAGATGAGAATTCGAAAAGAAAAAATCCCGAGGGCCTTTCTTACTGTTTTTCCCTGCAAGGAAACCTTTACGGCTTCCTCCTTCCCAGTAAAAATCATGATTTATATTTATAACAGGGAGACCAAAATACTCGGATAATAATACACAGGCAAGTGTCAAAGATACATTACCAGGATTTGAAGCAACATTAACCAGGTAAAGAAGTTTAATATTCTTCTCCAGGAAATAATCTCCGAGCTTTTCTATAATATAAAGACTTTCTTCCCAAAAAGCAGTTATCAAAGCATTGTACTCTGAACTACCCCTTTCAAGACGGGTAAAATAAAATTTGTCATATAATTTCCAGTCATCAAATCCCTGAAGCTCTTCAATTTCGTATTTTATTGCAAAATCCGGAATAAGCTTTTCTGCCTCGGGCTTAAATATTCCGGTAATAAAATGAATATCTGCCCCGGGAATGTTTCTTTTTATCAGCTCAGCGTATTTCTGTATCTCCACACTTACACCATCAATGGAATAATGAAAGGTTAAAAAGGCAACGCCATGGTCTTCTAAATCATTCAGATATTCATGCAAATTGTCCTCTTTTTTAAATGAATGCGGACCGGTATTTCTTTCCTTTATCCTGTCAAGAAAAAGACCCAGGTCAAACCATGTCCTGATTTTCTCAGACCTTAATTCATGTAAAACATCTTTTATGAATAATTTATCCTTCATAAAACCTTGTTAATTCAGGAATCTGTTTAAATTTAGCAGTGTTTTCAAAAGAATAATAAAACTACAATTTTATGCTGTTATTCAAGTTTTTAAGAATCTATTATAAAAGTATACTCTATATTATTTTTGTATTTATAATAAGTATATATCCTTTTCAAAGCGATCAGGAACGTGGCTTTTTTAATTTTCCTCACTTCGATAAAGTTATACATTTCTTTCTGTACGGTATTCTGGCATTCCTGATTTTTATTGAAAAACCCGGAAAACTAAATCTAAAAGATTATTCAGTTATCGTATTGATTTGTTTGATACTGGGCGGAGTTATTGAATTAATTCAGATTACTCAACCCCGTAGAACGGGAGATTTTTACGATCTCCTGGCTAATTTTTCAGGAAGTTTGTTTGCAATTCCTTTTTATGCTTTATATCAGAAGCTTAAAGAATAATTCTGCTTAAATTTTTCTGTGCGTCATTTGCCACTTCTTCAATGGTAGTGGCCTGGAAAATGTCCTTCATTTCATCTCTAAGTTTTGCATACCTTGAATGCAAGGCACAGGGGTGTTCCTGTTCTGCACAATATTTAATGCCTATAGCACAACGGTGGAAATTATCTTGTCCGTCTACAATATCCACAACATCCATCAGTAAAATTTCGTCAGCGGGTCTTCCCAGTCCAAATCCTCCCCTGGGACCTTTTGTTGAACTCAATAATTTGTGCTTTGCAAGACTCTGAAGAATCTTACCTAAAAAAGGGGTGGGTATATCGAGCTCCGCAGAAATTTTTTTAATTCCTATCCTTTCATTCTGTTTCGTATTGATCGCTAAAAAAATAACTGCCCGTAGCGCATATTTACTTGTATTGGATAACATTTGCTTCTATTTATTTACAGGGAATTTTATTAATTCTTTCTTTATGACGTCCTCCATCAAAGTCCGTATTCAGGAAAATATCCAGCATTTTGTATGCAAGATCTTCATCAATGAAACGCGCAGGAAGAGCACAAATATTAGCATTATTATGCGCTCTGGCCAATCTGGCTATTTCCTTATCCCAGCAAATAGCTGAACGAATTCCCTGGTGCTTGTTGGTTGTCATGTTTATACCGTTAGCACTCCCACACAAAGATATGCCGTACTCAAAATTACCATTTTCAATTTCAGAGGCAAGCTGGTGCCCAAAATCAGGATAATCAACGGAATCTGCACTAACAGTTCCAATATCTTTTACCTGTAATCCTTTGTCTAATAGGTGTTTTTTCACTTTCTCCTTGAGTTCATAACCCGCATGGTCGGAAGCTAATATGATTCTGTCTGTTATCATTTTATATATATTAGTCTGTCAATAAAGCCGAAATATAATACAATAATTTAATACCCGAAAGTACGAATTTTTTGTGCAATTATTGTTAATTAACTGTTGAGTATTTATCAATATCTATCAGCAAAAAAATCTTGTTAAAAAGCAAAACAGATCTTATTAATAAATCAGATGATATACACAAAACTTTTTTTGTTTTTGTATCTCTATAAATTAAACAATATTTTAACATTAAATGAGTAATAAATATAAATATACTTTTAAAGTACAAGTGAAACTAACAACATGTTAATAAATATGCATTTTAATGATTTTCAACAGAGAACATAATTAATATCTGTTAATTTTGTGTTGTTAATTTATAGATGTTTAAATAAGCAAATACTTAAAGGGAAAATTAATAACAAAATTAACAGGATAACATTATCATCATAACTATTTAAATTTAAAATATAATAATATAATATAAGAATGAATATTGTTGATAAAGGATATGTGGATGTTGAAGTGAACGAAAACATAAACATTGAAGCTGAAATAAATAAATTACGAAAAGAGAAAAATGCCGTAATTTTTGCACATTATTACCAGGAACCTGAAATACAGGATATAGCAGATGTAATTGGGGATAGCCTTGTACTTGCGCAAAAAGCTGCAAAAACAAATGCCGATATAATCGTCCTGGCTGGTGTTCATTTTATGGCTGAAACAGCTAAAATATTATCTCCTGAAAAGAAGGTTTTAATACCTGATTTAAATGCAGGATGTTCATTAGCTGAGTCGGCACCTGCTGATGATTTCAGAAAATTTTTAAAGAAGTATCCTGATCATACCGTAATTTCATATGTAAATACCACTGCAGAAATAAAGGCTATGACCGATATTATTTGCACTTCAACAAATGCTCTGCCGATTGTTAATAGTTTACCGAAGGATGAAAAAATTATTTTCGCTCCCGACAGGAATCTTGGAAATTATATCAAAAGCATGACAGGCAGAGAGAATATGATTATATGGGATGGTGCCTGTCATGTTCATGAGGAGTTTTCCCTGGAAAGAATCCTTGAACTGAAAAGGATAAACAGAGATGCTAAGCTTATTGCTCATCCCGAATGTGAGAAACCTGTTCTTATTGTAGCGGATCATGTGGGTTCCACATCTTCTTTGCTTAACTTTACCAAAACTGATGAAGGACATAAGTATATTGTAGCAACTGAATCTGGTATACTGCATCAAATGAAAAAAGACAGTCCTGATAAAATTTTCATCCCTGCACCGCCCAAAGATTCAACCTGTGCCTGCAATGACTGTAAGTTTATGAAAATGATTACATTAAAAAAGTTATACAATACATTAAAGTATGAATTACCTGAGGTACATGTAGATGAAGAGATACGAAAAAAAGCAAAAGGTTCTATTACTCGTATGCTTGAAATATCAGAAAGACTAGGTATGTAAATGAAAAGAATTGTTAACATATTTATTTTATTCTCTTTTATTTTCTTTAACCTGTACTCACAGGAAAAAGAGGATGGATATACAGAGTTTTTTTATCCCAATGGCCAGGTATCTAGTGAAGGGATCTTGAAAGACGGAAAACCTGACGGTTACTGGAAAACATATTACACAACCGGTATTTTAAAATCAGAGGGTCTTAGGACCAATTTTTTTCTTGACAGCACCTGGACCTTCTATAATCCATCCGGAGAGGTTATTCAACGGATAAACTATAAATACGGGAAGAAAAATGGCTATAGCTATACCTATTCCTATAAAAATTCGCCAGATGGTACATTAATAAGTAAAGAATTATTTGTAAATGATAAGAAAGAAGGAACAGCGCACTATTTTTATGAAAACGGAAAGCTTAGGGAAGAAGTTCATTACAGTGATAATAAAAAAGAGGGGAGGGCAAAGCTTTATAATAAGGATGGTGTACTTGAAGCTATTTTGGATTATAGAAATGATTATCTTGTAAGCAGAGAGAGAGTAAACAGAACTGATGAGGGGGGACAAAAGCAGGGAAGCTGGAAAATATTTTACAACGATGGGAAATTGCATAAAGAAATGTTTTATAAGGACAATGAACTGGATGGTTTATATAAGGAATATAGCAGGAATGGAAATATTGCACTTATATTAAAGTACAGAGATGGTAAGATAGTTGAAGATGAAGAGGACGTACTGACGCAGGAGGAACTTGAGGTTAAAAGAGAATTCAATGAGAATGGAAAACTGATTTTCCAGGGAAGTTATAAACAAAACAAAGCGGTAGGTATTCACAGATTTTATGATAATGAAGGCAATGTGATCAATGCAATAATTTACAATGAGGACGGAAATAAGGCTTCTGAAGGAATTGTTGATGAAACCGGAAGTCGGGAAGGAAATTGGGTTGATTATTATTTTAGCGGCGAGGTTAGGGCAAAAGGAAATTATTTGAATAATAAACGTACCGGGAGATGGGAATTTTATTATAAGAGCGGAAACAGGGAACAAGCCGGGAATTATATAAGGGGACTACCGGAGGGATCATGGAACTGGTATTATGAGAATGGAAACATACTCAGAGAGGAAAGCTATTTTAATGGAAGGGAAGATGGCGAATATAAAGAATATGACGTTGGTGGAAATATTATTACACAGGGTAATTATATGGATGGGGAAAAGGAAGGAGAGTGGTTTTATCAGGTAGGAGATAATATAGAAGAGGGTAATTATCAGACAGGACTAAAAACAGGGATATGGCACTCCTATTATCCGGATAAAGTGCTTAAATTTGAAGGTGAGTATGTACAGGGTCTGGCCAATGGAAGACATCGGTTTTATTATCCTGATGGTAAGCTGAAAGAAGAAAGGTATTACGAGATGGGCATAAGGGAAAGAAACTGGAAAAAATTTGATTCTTTTGGTCAGCTTGAGATGACAATTACCTATCAGAATAATATTGAATACAGAATTAATGGTCAGAAAATAAATCTTCCTAAAAGTTCGATCACAGTTATTAAATGATTTATATGGCTGAAGAAAATTTTGATATAAAAAATCAAAATATTACGGAAAAAGATAAAGATCTGGATATTAAACTACGTCCATTGATTTTTAGTGATTTTTCAGGGCAAAAAAAAATTATTGAGAATTTAAGAGTTTTTGTCAAAGCTGCCAAACAAAGAAATGAAGCACTCGATCATGTTTTACTCCATGGCCCTCCGGGTCTTGGAAAAACTACACTGGCAAATATAATAGCAAACGAGCTAAACGTAAATATTAAGGTAACCTCAGGACCAGTTCTCGATAAACCCGGAGATCTTGCCGGATTACTTACGGGACTTGAAGAGTTTGATGTATTGTTTATTGATGAGATCCACAGATTATCACCTATTGTTGAAGAATATCTGTATTCCGCTATGGAAGACTATTCAATTGATATAATGATAGATAAAGGACCAAGCGCCAGATCAGTTCAATTGGAGCTTAATCCATTTACCCTGATAGGTGCTACGACCCGGTCGGGCCTGCTAACGAGTCCTTTAAGGGCCAGATTCAGTATTAATTCACTACTGGAATATTACGATCATGATATTCTGACGAAGATCATTAAAAGATCTTCCGGAATTTTAAATATTCAGATCCACAATGATGCGGCAAGTGAAATTTCCAGCAGGAGCAGAGGTACACCACGTATTGCTAATGCTCTTTTAAGAAGGGTAAGGGATTTTGCCCAGGTGAAAGGGGATGGTATTATAGATCTTAAAATCACCAGATTTGCCCTGGAAGCCTTGAATATAGACAAAGCAGGACTGGATGAAATGGATAATAAAATATTGAGAACGATCATAGAAAAATTTCAGGGTGGACCCGTTGGACTTACTACTATTTCTACTGCGGTATCGGAAGATGCGGGTACCATTGAAGAGGTTTATGAGCCTTTTCTGATAAAAGAAGGATTCATGAAAAGAACACCGCGCGGAAGGGAAGTGACAGAAAATGCATATCGTCACCTGGGGATTCTAAAGAATAATCAAAACGCGTTGTTTTAAATAGTGCCCGTCAATAAAGTAATATATCTGAAGATCAAAAAAGATTAGCAATCTTCTGGATTCTTTGTGCATCAAGGAGTTTAATTTTTCTCCCGTTTAATTCAATTAATTTGTCGTGTTTGAATTCGGAAAGCAGGCGGATGACGGATTCTGTTGCCGTTCCCACAATATTTGCAAGTTCCTCCCTCGTAAGGTTTATCTGGAGAATGTTGTTCTCATCCATTCCAAATTCATTTTTTAATTGTATCAGTACTTCAGCAAGACGTTCTCTTACTGTTTTTTGAGCTATGTCGGTTATAAATGTATTCGCTTCACCCAATTCCTTGCAGGTTAACTGCATTAGTTCAAGAGAAAAATTTCCATTGCTCTTAACCAGTTCTATAAGTGTTTCTCCGGGAATATAACAACATATGGTATCTTCGATAACTTCAGCGGATGTACAGGCTGTTTCATTACTCATAATGGATCTGAATCCAATAAGATCACCCTTTTTTGCAAAGCGGATAATTTGTTCCTTTCCATCTATCCCCGTTTTGTATATTTTTAATATTCCACTTTGTATACAATAAAAGCCATTGATCCTGTTTCCCTCGTGGTATAATATTGTACCTCTTTTATGAATTTCTGAATTTTTTACTTCCTCTATCTTTGCCAGTTCTTCTGTCGTTAGATGACGAAAGAGGTTATGATTTCTCGCGTGACAACTTTCACTGCAGTTTGTATACGGAAAATGTTTCATCTATTATTTAAATAGTCAGTTGAGGTTCAAAATTAGCTCAAAATACAAATAATAACTAAATTTGTACAAAAAAAGTTAAATATATATATAAGTTGAAACATTAAATTACAGTAGATATTATGAAACAGGAACTTAGCATGAATTGGTTGGAAGACATGGCATTTGAAACAGAAGTTAACGGACATAAACTTTATATTGATGCACATGATAAAGTTGGTGGTAAGGATCGGGGACCTCGACCTAAACCACTGATGATGGTAGCTCTGGCTGGTTGTACCGGAATGGATGTTGTATCAATCCTGAAGAAAATGAAAGTGGAATTTGACAGCTTCAATATCGGAATTGAAGCTGAAATGGATGATGAATATCCAAAACCTTATAAGTCAATGAAAATTATATACTCTTTCCGGGGTAAAGATCTTTCGGAAAGCAAAATTGAAAAAGCCGTGAATCTTTCTCAGGAAAAATACTGTGGTGTAAGCGCTAATTTCAGAGATTCAATGAAGCTGGATTATGAAATCCGGATTAATGAATAGCCAAACTACAGGATCGTATCTTTGAACTGGTTAAGAAAACGGATATCATTCTCAAAATATAATCTGAGATCACGTATCTGAAATTTCAACATAGCTATTCTCTCAATACCCATACCGAAAGCAAATCCGGTATATTTGTTGCTGTCTATTTTATTGAACTCTAATACATTGGGATCAACCATTCCGCATCCGAGTACTTCCAGCCAGCCACTGTATTTACATACATTGCAACCTTGTCCTGCACAAAGATTACAGGAGACATCCATTTCTGCCGAGGGCTCGGTGAAAGGAAAATAAGAAGGACGTAAGCGTATTTTAGTATCCTCACCGAACATTTCTTTCGCAAAATATAGAAGGGTTTGCTTGAGGTCTGAAAAGGAGACCTTTTCTGAAATATATAAACCCTCTACCTGATGAAATATACAATGGGCCCTTGCAGAAATTGCTTCATTACGGAAAACTCTTCCGGGAGAGACTGTGCGAATGGGAGGAGTTGTATTTTCCATGACCCTCACCTGTATTGAAGATGTATGAGTTCTTAACAGAATATCAGGATCTTTTTCTATAAAAAATGTATCCTGCATATCCCTGGCAGGGTGCTCCGGAGGAAAATTCAATGCCGAAAATACATGCCAGTCATCTTCAATTTCTGGTCCTTCTGATACGGTAAATCCTATTCTGGAAAATATGTCGAGAATTTCTTTACGGACTATCGATATAGGATGTCGGGAACCGGGCTCACTTGAATAACCCGGCAGACTGAGGTCGATATCTTTGTCTTTCACCTGATCTCTGGAAAGTCGTTCTCTCTCATTTGATATAATTGATGAGAGATTATTTTTGAGTATGTTCAGGGATTTTCCTATTTCCTTTTTTTCCTCAGGAGGAATTTTGCGAAAATCTTCAAAAAATGAAGAAACTATACCCTTTTTACCTAAATACTTAATTCTGAAGTTTTCCAGATCTTCAAGACTCTCTGCTCTGAAGTTATCAATCTCCTTTAGAATACTGTCTATTTTGTTCTGCATGTTACTAGCCTCTGTATTTATTCAATAATGCTTATGGAAATTATTATATCTTCTATGGGTCTGTTATAATTGTCAACCGGTACGTTTGCTATTTTATCAATAACCTCCAAACCCTCTATAACCTCACCAAACACTGTATATTCGTTATCAAGGTGTGGTGTCCCGCCAAGAGTCGTATAATTATCTATCTGTTCTTTGGTAAATTCTTTATGCCGGCCCGAGCTGACAAATGACTGCAGTTCGGGAGGACTAAATATCGTTCCTTGTACTATATAGAACTGAGATCCGGATGATCGCTTTTCCGGATTAACTGAATCGCCCCGGCGTGCTGCTGCTAAGGCTCCTTTTTTATGGTATCGATTATCACTGAACTCTGCTTTTATTGTGTATCCCGGGCCACCCATGCCTAACATTTCTCCTTTATTTGCTTCTTTGGAACCAGGATCGCCGGTTTGGATCATAAAATTATTAATTACCCTGTGAAATAGCTGATTGTCATAAAATCCTTCCTTTGTCAGTTTAAGAAAGTTATCTCTGTGATCCGGAGTCTCGTCATAAAGCTTGACAACCATGTTTCCCATGGTAGTTTTGATTATAACATGTTTTTCTTCCTGCGAAAAAGCCTGGATAGTAAAGCAGAAAAGAAGTAACATAATAGTTATTTGTTTTTTCATATTTTAAGATTTTAGCTAACAAAAGTAAAAATAAATCTTCATTATTATAACTTACTATTAGTATGTTTGTTAGTTAAAGTATAACCAGAAGATCCGATTTGTATTGTTATATTACTATTGTTTTGTTAAAAGTCGGAGAGTAGTTGTAAAATTTGTTTTGACAAATTATGAAAAATATTTTAATTATCGGGGCAAGTGGATTTATTGGGCAGTCTTTATTGAAAGGACTAAAGAATTATAATATTGATACTTACCGCGGTCGATCGGTTACAGATGAATCTGTTGAGAAGCTTAAAAAGGTATTCGAAGGAAGAGATATTATCATAAATCTGTCCGGTAAATCTTTGTTTACCATCTGGTCGAAGGCAAATAAACGAAAGATTTATAATAGCCGGATTGAGACGGCAAAAAAGCTGGTTCAGGTTATTATGGACATGCAAAATCCTCCCAGTCATTTTTTAAACGCCTCTGCCATAGGAATATATAAACCCGAAACTTTGGTAGATGAATATTCCGAAAGTTTTGACAATGGCTTTCTCTCCCGGGTGGTAAAGGATTGGGAGACTTGTTTGGAACCCTTAAAAGAAGGAAAGACGAGGATTACTATTCTACGTTTTGGAATTGTCTTAGGTAAAAATGGAGGTGCCTATAAAGAATACCGGCGTTTGACAAAATATAATTTGGCCGCTTTTTTTAATAAAGGGTTGCAAAGTTTGTCATTCATCTGCATACATGATCTTGTTAATGCTGTGGATTTCGTAATAAGAGAGAAAATTGAGGGTGTTGTTAATATTGTGAGTCCAGAACCCACGACTTACAAAGAATTTTTGGAAAAATTAAAAAATAAATTGGGAGGTGTATTGATTTGGCCGGTACCTGGCATTGTTGCAAAGATAGTTCCTGGCGAGACAAGCGATTTAGTGTTGAAAGGACATATTGTAAAACCTTTAGTTTTATTAGAAAATAATTTTAACTTCGAATTTTCCGATATACAATCATGCATTAATAAAATCGAAGGGTAATTGAATTATATTAAACAGCTAGCAGGACAAACGGCCGTTTATGGAATGGGTATTGTTCTTCCAAGGCTATTAAATTATCTTCTTTTAACTCCCTTTTATACGAGGGTTTTTGATAGAGCTGAATACGGAATTATTACAGAGCTATATGCGTATGTTGTTTTCCTGATCGTTTTCCTAACATATGGAATGGAAACAGGTTTTTTCAGATTCGCTGAGGGAAAAAAGAAAAGTGAAAATGTTTATCGAACGGCTCTTGTTAGTGTTTTTACTACTTCTTTGATATTTATAATTTTTATATCTCTTTTCCGGAATAGTATAGCTTCCCTTCTTAAATATCCTGACAATAGTGAATATATTTTATGGTTGGGAATTATCGTAGCTCTCGATGCTTTTACAAGTATTCCATTCGCAAGGATTCGATACGAAAATAAAGCTAAGCGCTATGCTTTGATACGAATAGCCGAAGTCCTTGTTAATATAGTTGCTAACTGGTTTTTTGTATTTTATTGCTATAACAATTATGAGAATTCTTTTTTTATTCAAAAATTTTATAATCCGGATATCCGTGTAGGATACGTTTTAGTTAGTAATTTAATGGCAACATCTGTAAAAACAATTTTATTATACCGTGAAGTCTTCTTGTTAAAAGGCGTTTTTAAACCTCAGATCCTTAAACAACTACTTAACTATAGTCTACCATTGTTAATAGCAGGTCTTGCAGGGACAGTAAATGAAGCTATCGACAGGATATTGCTTAAATACAGACTGCCCTCGTCTGTTGACGCTATGGAACAGCTTGGCATTTATGGTGCTAACTTTAAACTGGCTGTATTAATGACCCTGTTTATTCAGATGTTTAGGTATGCTGCCGAACCTTTTTTCTTTTCAATGAAGAATGAAACAAACGCTAAAGTTATCTATGCCGATGTTATGAAGTTTTTTATCTTTTTTTGTATGGTAATATTTCTGGGCGTAACTTTGTTTATCGACGTGTTTAAATTTTTTATAGGTGAGGATTTTAGGGGAGGATTGGCTATTGTTCCTGTTATTCTTATGGCTAACCTTTTTATGGGTATTTTTTATAATTTATCGGTATGGTATAAACTTACTAATCGTACAAAATTTGGTGCTCTCCTTGTCATTATCGGGGCCATTATTACATTCAGTATAAATTATTTTTTTATTCCAAAATTTGGTTATTATGCTAGTGCCTGGGGACATTTAATAAGCTATTTTGTTATGATAACGGTTAGTTACATTATTTCGAGGCAATATTTCAAAATAAATTATGATTTTAAAAATATTTTGATATATGTAACTGGTGGCGTTTTGATTTTTTGGTTTTTCCGGAACCTCAGTGTTGAGAATGTTGTGCTGGTTTATTTTTTAAAAGTATTATTTTTGAGCGTTTATATACTTATTTTTTTATTTCGCGAAGATCTGATAAAGAAATATTTTAAGCGATATTCGTGACCGCGTTCGCGTAAAGCTTTCCGCAAGCGCTGAGCTTCTACGCGTGCGGAAAGCTTCAGCGGCAGCGTACGGTTGCGAAGCTCGTTATCACTCGGTTCTGCGTTGCTGCATAAATTTTGGCCTCAGTATACTACGGTATACGAAAATTTATGTTTTTTATAGTAACGCCTGACCGGGTTTTGAAATCGGTGCGGGTACCCTGCCATACTAATATTTCTGATCTTAAGCTCAGGAAACAGACTTTTTAATTAATCACAAAAGAAGTACGTATTTAAAAAATAACTTCTAACGAAACAAAACGAAATAAATGTAATAAAGGGATGAAAATTAAAGTTATAAATAAGTCGAAGCATCATTTACCTGAATACTCAACCGAAAATTCTGCGGGAATGGATCTTAGAGCAAATCTCGAAGAGGAAGTGAAACTTAAACCCCTGGAACGTGCTCTGATTCCAACTGGATTGTTTATTCAACTTTTACCGGGTTATGAAGCTCAGATAAGACCAAGAAGTGGTATGTGTCTTAAACATGGCATAAGTGTACTAAATTCACCAGGCACAATCGATAGTGATTACCGTGGGGAAATCGGCATTATTTTGGTAAATCTTTCAAATGAGGAATACAAAATTGCTGATGGTGAAAGGATATGTCAAATGGTTATAAGTAAACATGAAAATATTGAATGGACTGAGGTTGAGATTTTGGATTCCTCCGGAAGGGGCGAAGGAGGTTTCGGTCATACCGGGATACACTAATATGAAACATTTATTTTTAATATCTCTTGTTTTGTTATCTGCCAATTATGGTTTTTGTCAACATGAAGAAAAATTCGATTATGAATTTGCTCTTATAGAGGCTGCCAGGCAGAAAACCATAGGAAACATTAATGAATCAATTAAGTTGTATCAGAAATGTCTTGAAGCCTTTCCGGAATCTGACGTAGCTTATTATGAACTTGGCTCCATTTATGCAGCTCTTAATCAAGCTGAAATATCCGGAAGATTACTTGAACGAGCTCATGAATTATCTCCCGATAATTATTGGTATATTCTCGCTTATAGTCAGATCCTGGATTTCCAACAGGAATACCGAAAATTGATAAAAGTATTAAAGAAATATTTAAAAGAGAATGATAAATCAATGATGTGGTTTTCCCTGGCGAACACTTACCATAAATTGGGTAAAAACAGAAGGGCCTTTCGGATTCTGGACCGAATGGAAAATGAACAGGGTTTGTCTGAAAAGGTATTGTTGAAAAAAGTGGAAATATATAAGGCTGAAAATAAATATCAAAAGGGAGAGAAAGAACTTAAAAAGTTATTGGAAGTATTTCCGGAGTCTCCTGAATATAATATTATTATGGCTGAATTTTTGGAAGAGACCGGAATGGACGAGAAATCCGTGGTATATTTCCGAAAGGCTTATGAGTTGGATACTACTAATCTTTATGCTATATCTAATCTTGCGGACTATTATACTACTAATAATAACATGAAAGAAGGACTGTATTTTTTAAACAGAGCCTTTACTCTTGATGAGATTGAAATTGAAAAAAAATTAAATACTCTTGTTTATTTTCTCGGAGAAAAGCATACAATAGAGAAGTTTACGTCTGAATTCATAGATATTATGAATACTCTGTTATCAAAATATCCGGATAATTATGAGGTAAAAACTATTGCTTTCGATTTTTTCTCTAATATAGAACACTACTCCAAATCGTATGAAATCATACATAATTTGTTGGATGAACATGAAGATAAATACATATTTTGGGAAAGGGCAATTTATATAGCTAGTTTGTTAAATAAGTACGGAGAAATTATCGATCTTGGGGAGAAAGCTCTTGCAATATTCCCTAATAAGAGAGAGTTAAAATTATTTATTGGCATAGCCTACTATCAGAAAGAGAATTATGAGGAATGTTATCGTTATTTATCAGAGAGTTATGAACCAGGTTTGGAGATGCAGCAAGAGTTACAGTATTTGACATTTTTAGCTGAGAGTGCCTACAAGCTTAACAAAATTGATGAATCATTTTATTATTTTGAGGAATTATTATTATTACAACCTGATAATTATGCGGTAATGAATAATTATAGTTATTATATGGCTCTTGAAGATATTACCTTGAGACGTGCTGAAGAACTCAGTCGACAGACTATAGAACAAAACCCTGATAACTCTACTTATCTGGATACTTATGCGTGGATTTTATTTAAACTTGATAATTATTCAGAAGCTCTGGAATATATTCAAAAAGCCATGAAAAGAGAAATAGAAGACGCAGAGGTCTTTTTTCATTATGCCTGGATATTATGTAAGACCGGGGATAAATCGGAATCCCGGAAATACTTTGAGAGGGCCAGATCTGCCGGATACAATGATGAATTGGAGCTTGAAGAAGGAATAAAATTTTGTGCGGAATGAAATCTTTAATTTTTATTTTTTTTATTGTGGTTTTTTTGTTTTCCTCTTGTAAGGTGTTGAGGGTTAATGATGTATCTTTGAGGAGAAATATGCATTATACAGAAGCTGTAAGACAAAAATTTATTACCTCGGCTAGGCCAGAACATTTGTTAATCAGTAATGCAGATTTGTCAATTTCCGCTGAAAACCAGACGAATATGAAAATTACTATATATGTAAAAAAGGATGAATTTATTTTTGTAAGCGGAAAACTTTTGGGGTTTGAAATTTTCAGATTTATGCTTTCTGAAGATAGTATAAAATTCATTAACAGGGTGCAAAGGAATTATTATTTTGGTAGCATTGAAGATGTCAACAACAACTCATTAAAGGTTTTAAGTCTGGAAGAAATTCAGGAAATTATTTATACCGGATTAGTAAAAGAAGAGGGATTTAGTAGGAAATACATAGAAAGAAAGTTCCAGCCTGATATTGATCATATTTCCTATACTAGGGTAGTTGATGAGGGAAAGAAGATTGATCTTGAATATGATCTGTCTGTTTTTCTAAAGAAAATACTTTTTACCGATCATGTGAACTCTATATATATCAATATGGATATAGAGAGGGAAGGGAATATGTTCGACGGGATAGAAGGTTCTTATTTAAAGAACAATTATAGGATTGGCTGGGAATTTAGGAATAACGGAATTAGATTTGTTCCTTATACACGGATTCAGTTTAAAATAGGTAAAAACTACAATGAGGTACAAGGTATTTTATAGTTCCCTGTTAAGTATATTTTTTCTGTTTTTTTGTAATTATGTTTTTTCTCAGTCTAAATCCGATCTTGAGACAAAAAAAAGGGATAATATTGAAAAAATTAAATTATCCAGGCAACTGCTGGAGAAAACACGAGAAAAAAAGAAAAACAGTGTTTACCAGATAAATCTATTAGATCAGCGTATTGAATACCGGAATAATTTGCTGGAAAACTATAGTAAAGAAATTGAAGAAATTGAAAAACAGCATTATATTGCAGAAAACCAGATCGAAGAAAACGCCGCTATTTTAGATGACTTAAAAAGGCAGTATGCAAAAATTGTTAAAAACAGTTATCGGAATATAGATGATGAATACTTATGGATGTATATCTTATCTTCGGAGGACATTAATCAAGGATACGAACGTATCAGGTATATTAAATATATAAATGAATACAGAAAAAATCTTTATAACGATATACAGGCGAAAAACGACTCTTTGTCCGAACTTCAAAACAAACTGGATACTCTGAAACGGGATAAACAGAATATAATACAATCGCTCAAAAACGAAAATGCGCGGCTCTACAAGGACAAGAGAGAAAAAAGAGTTTCTATTGATGAATTGAAAGGCCAGGAAAAGGCTTTGCTCAGGGAAATTAGAGAGAGAGAAGAAACGCAACGCAAGATTGAGAATGAAATACGAAGAATAATTGCGGAAGAGGCCCGACGTGCCAGGGAGGAGAACAAAATATATGAGCTTACTCCTGCTGAAATAATTATTTCAGACGACTTCACGAGTAACCGTGGAGGATTGCCCTGGCCGGCAATGCAAGGCGTTGTTACAGGTGAATTTGGAGAACATCCTCACCCCGTCATTCCTGGGATTAGAATTCGGTCTAACGGTATAGATTTGAGTACAGTCGAAAACACCGAGGTAAGGGCTATTTTTAAGGGGGAGGTTACGGTTGTAAGTGCCATTCTGGGGGCTAATTATACCGTTATTATAAAGCATGGTAATTACCGGTCTGTATATCAGAATCTGGTTAATGTAAATGTAAAAAGTGGTGATTTGGTTGAAACCAAAGAAGTTATAGGAGTTGTCGGAACCAACATGGATAATGAAACCCTACTTCACTTTGAGCTATGGAATGGAATGGATGTCGAAAATCCAAGAAATTGGTTGAGCAAATAATTTATTAAAAAGGTAACTTTTTGTTTGCTTTTTAGTATAATGATGTGATATTATCCTAGCAGAAATTAAATGAAAATGTCAATAGTCATAAAGTCTGAAATAGAAAACCTGAGGCTCGTTGAAAAATTCGTAGATGAAATTTCAGCTGAGCTAAATCTCAGTGATGAAATCTATGGAAATGTTTTAATAGCTACTCTGGAAGCTGTTAATAATGCCATTATTCACGGAAATAAACAAAAGAAAGAGCTGGATGTCATCATTGATACTTCAAAAGATGATCTGGGCTTACATGTGGTTGTTGAAGATCAGGGGCCGGGTTTTAATTATACCGAAATACCTGATCCCACTGCTCCGGAAAATCTTGAAAAAATCAACGGTAGAGGTATTTTTCTTATGGATAAACTATCAGATAAGCTGGAATTTGAAAAAAATGGCGCTAAGGTCCAGTTGACATTTAATGCTGATTAATGCCAATCTGGTTTAATAACGAATTTGAAAATTTCCGCCTCCATAACAAACGGGCGCTAAAAAACTGGATTACTAATATTATTCTTGCCCATAATAAATCACCCGGTACCATCAATTATATTTTCCTTTCCGACAGTGCTCTCTTGGAAATTAATAAGGAATTCTTAAGTCATTATACATTCACAGATATTATTAGTTTTGATTACTCTGGGGCTAATATTATTTCCGGTGATATATACATTTCTGTTGAAAGGGTTAAGGCTAACGCTGTTGAATACGGTGATACCTTAAATGAGGAGATGAAGAGAGTTATTATTCATGGAATTTTGCATTTTCTGGGATTCAGAGACAAAACCAGATCTGAAAAAGAATATATGAGCCAAAAGGAAAATGAAGCTCTGAAACCTGTTAAAGACCTCCTAATTGTTCAAAATTCACTATAGGTTCCTTAATTTTATTTAACTTTGTGCAAATTTTTATAGAAAATGTTGCCAAAGTATGATGTTGTTGTTGTAGGCGCGGGACATGCGGGAAGTGAGGCTGCTGCTGCTGCAGCAAATATGGGATGTAAGACCTTATTGATCACTATGGATATGACCAAGATTGCACAGATGAGTTGTAATCCTGCTATGGGTGGAATTGCAAAAGGTCAGATCGTAAGAGAAATTGATGCTCTTGGAGGATATAGCGGAATTGTTACTGATTATTCGATGATACAGTTCCGTATGTTAAACAGATCTAAAGGTCCCGCTTTGTGGAGTCCCCGTGCCCAGTGTGACCGTACCACCTTTACCATTAAATGGAGAGAGTTACTGGAGTGCACTGCTGGACTTGATTTCTGGCAAGATCTGGTTGTTGGTTTAATTATTGAAGATAACAGAGTAACAGGAGTTAAGACACGGCTTGGTTTAGAGGTTTATTCTAAAACTGTAATTCTTACAAATGGGACCTTTCAGAGCGGGCTCATGCATATTGGTAGGACCAGGATTGAAGGTGGCAGGTTTTCAGAACCTGCCTCTAAAGGCATTAGTGAACAGCTTAGTTTATTTGGATTTGATGTTGGTAGAATGAAGACCGGCACCCCTGCAAGAATAGATGGCCGGTCCATTGATTTTTCTGCTTTATTGGAACAAAAAGGTGATAAAGAAGGAAGAAAGTTTTCTTTTTTGAATTACGAACCTGATTACAGCAAACATTTAAGTTGCTGGATATGCTATACCAATAAGGATGTTCATGAAGCCTTAAAACTTGGACTTGATGAATCTCCAATGTATAACGGAACGATCCAAAGTATAGGACCAAGGTATTGTCCTAGTATAGAAGATAAGATACACACCTTTGCAGATAAGGAGAAGCATCAGTTATTTTTAGAACCTGAAGGTTTAAATACTAATGAATATTACTTGAATGGATTTTCTTCAAGCCTACCCATGGAAGTACAGTTTGAAGCAATGAGAAATATTCCAGGTCTCGAGAATGTAAAAATTTTCAGACCCGGCTATGCCATAGAATATGATTATTATCCTCCAGTTCAATTAAAGCATACTCTGGAAACCAAAAAAATAGAAAATCTTTTTTTTGCAGGACAGATTAATGGTACTACGGGATATGAAGAAGCAGGAGCTCAGGGCCTGATGGCGGGAATAAACGCCGCGATGAAAGTTAATAATTCCGGAGAATTCATACTTGGCCGGGATCAGGCATATATCGGTGTTCTTATTGACGATCTCATAACGAAAGGGGTCGATGAACCTTATCGTATGTTTACTTCGAGAGCTGAATACAGACTGTTATTGCGTCAGGATGATGCCGATATAAGGTTAACAGAATTGAGTTATAATATTGGTCTTGCTTCAAGCGAAAGAATGAGAATTCTAAACAAAAAACAAGCATTTAAAGAAGATGTTATTCGAATTTTGAAGGAGGTAAGCCTTGACCCGGAAAACTTTAATCCTTTTTTAGAAAAGCTGGGCACCGCAAAATTATCTCAAAAAGTAAAGGCTCATGAAGTCTTGAAACGGCCACAGGTTAATATTTTTGATCTATGCGAAAAGCTTGAAGCTTTAGAAAATTTAAGAACAAACGCCGGAAGCCTGGCCAAAGAGATTTTTGACAGTGTAGAAATCGAAGTTAAGTATAAAGGCTATATTGACAGAGAAAGAGCCCTCGCCGAAAAGATGATACGTTTGGAAGGAATACGTATTCACAAAACAATAAAGTACGATTCTTTAAAATCACTGTCCACAGAAGCACGGCAAAAATTAATTGCCCATTCTCCGGAAACAATTGGTGAAGCTTCAAGAATTAGTGGTGTATCACCCTCAGATATCAGTGTGCTTTTATTATATATGGGCCGATAATGTTCCACGTGGAACATATATTATGGGCGCCCCCGTTTTTGCGCGGGGCAGGCCCGCCTGCCATTGCCCTGGCCATCCTTAGACGGGCAGGCTTGATATCGAACATTAGCTTCGCTTATATAAATCCCCAAGATAATTTTCTGCTGCCTGGGAGTTGTCTCTTCGATGAACGATAAAGATATACCTGTAATGTTTTAGGCAGTCGAGGATGTAATTCCCTTGACAATCTGATTTTTGAAAATTTTCGATAAAAATTTTCTTCGATTGAATTTGAGTCATCTCTAAATTCGATCGACCCGGTTAAACTTAATGTTAATTGAAATAAAGATACTATTTTTACATTTCTGGTAGTCATTCCAAAAACCCGGGCTTATCACCAAATATCAAACATTATAAATCAGTATTCCAAATATTTACATGGTCTCTTTTTATGAAAAATGGAACTATAAGTCCTGGTGTCTGAAATAATTGGATCTTGCAATTATGCAGATTTTTAAAAGAATGTTTTTAATGTCATAAAATAAAATTAGAAATTTATATTTTAAAATTAACGGCCCTTCGATTCCGCCCAAGGATTGGCGGAAAATTTTGTTAAAATTTGATGAGAGGTAGAATAAAAGTCTTCAGTGGCCACCATATTGCCCTCTCACTGAACTAAAAAGTTGTTAATTTTGCATCTGTCTATAATGTTCTATTTACTCAGTGAGGCTATGATTATGATTTTCAAAACATTTTGTCGAACTGTTTTCCCGGAGCTCACGAATACCATTTAAATTATCACTGAATGAGTATTTCGGACATTATGGACAGACAAAATAACTTAATAAGTTTTTTTCAAACTTAAATATATGTAATCAGTATAAGTAAAATTTGTTAGTAATTTTTTTTTAGATTGTTGCCGGTTGTATTTAATAATTAATTATTTAATATTTAATGTTCCACGTGGAACATCACATCATGAAAAAAATTAGAGCTAATATTATAGATGTTGTAAATCGTGAAATTTTTCCGGGTGAGGTTACAATCAAGTTAAATCGTATTTTAAAAATTTCCCGTACCGATTTCGCTGAGGAGGGAAAATATATTTTACCCGGGTTAATAGATTCTCATATACATATTGAGAGTTCAATGCTAACCCCCTCGGAATTTTCCCTGGCGGTTATGAGTCACGGAACGGTTGGAACGGTTTCGGATCCTCATGAAATTGCAAACGTACTTGGCTTAAGAGGTATAAATTTTATGATCGGAGATGCCAGCAGGGTTCCTTTAAAAATTTATTTTGGTGCTCCAAGTTGTGTTCCTGCTACTCAGTTTGAATCTTCCGGAGCCAGGATTGGCTCCGATGAGATTGAATTGCTTATGGAAAGACCGGAAATTAAATTTCTTTCTGAAATGATGAATTTCCCCGGAGTCCTGAATGAAGATCCCGAAGTGATGAAAAAGATTGAGATTGCCTTAAAAAAAAGGAAGCCAATTGACGGGCATGCACCAGGTTTAAGGGGAGAAAAGTTGAAAAAATATATAGAAGCGGGAATACAGACGGATCATGAGTGTTACTCCCTTGAAGAAGCCCTTGAAAAAATCGGGCATGGTATGAAGATTCTGATTAGAGAAGGGAGTGCTGCCAGGAATTATGATGCCCTTTATAGTCTTATTGATTCGCATCCCGATGATGTTATGTTTTGTCTTGACGACATGCATCCGGATGAATTACTGGAAGGGCATATTAACTTACTTGTGAAAAGAAGCCTGGAGCGGGGTCTGGATTTTTTTAATGTATTAAGGGCTGCTACCTTTAATCCAGTAAAGTTCTACGATTTAGATGTCGGATTATTACAGGAGAATGATCCTGCTGACTTTATAATTATTGATGATATAAATAATTTTAACATCCTTGAAACATGGATAGAGGGGGAAAGGGTTTTTGGTGGAGAAAAACCACAGAGAAATACCACAAAAAGTAAAGAGGCTTTAAATATATTTTTTAGAAATGTAGTGAATGAAGAGGACATTCAAATAGAAGATAAAGGGAAAGATATAGTCATTATTGAAGCCCTGGACGGTGAATTATTGACAAGAAAAGTTGTGGATAAGCCAATCAGTAAAAATGGTTTTTTGATTTCGGATCCTGAAAAGGATATATTAAAAATAGTGGTACAAAACAGATATAAAAAAGAAAAACCTGCCACAGGATTTATCAGGAATTTTGGCATTTCACGGGGTGGAATGATCAGTACAATTGCACATGATAGCCATAACATAGTATGTATTGGAACTGGCGACCGGATTATTTTGGAATTACTCGAATGGATTAATGTTAACAAAGGCGGGATTGCCTTTTCGGATGGAAAGCAAATTTATGGCTTACCTCTTCCGGTGGGAGGAATAATGTCTGATAAGGATGCAAAATGGGTTTCTGAAAAATATATTGAACTTGATCAAAAAGTAAAAGAGTCCGGGTCTGACCTGGAGGCTCCTTTCATGACCCTTTCTTTTATGTCTTTACTCGTAATTCCGGAAATTAAACTCGGAAACAGAGGGTTGTTCGACGTAAATATGTTTGATTTCATAAGTCTTTATGCAGATTAATATGAATATTACTGAAGATATAAAGAACAAAATGTATTTGCTACCTGATTCTCCAGGGGTATATCAGTTTTTCGACAAAGAAGATCAATTGCTCTATATTGGAAAGGCCAAATCTCTGAAGAAAAGAGTTTCCTCATATTTTACTAAAAGGCAATATGAAAATGCCAAACTTCGTATAATGGTCCGAAAGATTGCTAGAATAGATCATATTCTCGTAGAGTCCGAATCCGATGCACTTCTTCTGGAAAACAATTTGATAAAAAAATACCAGCCAAAATATAATGTGAATCTTAAGGATGATAAAACATTTCCCTGGATTTGCGTAAAGAATGAAAGATTTCCCCGAGTTTTTTCTACACGGACTGTTATAAAAGACGGCTCCAGGTATTATGGACCCTATACTTCCGCCCAGACTGTAAGAACTTTGCTTTCTCTTATCCGGGAATTATATAACTTGAGAAATTGTAATCTGAATCTTAGCGAAGAAAACATTGCGAATGGAAAATTTAAGGTTTGTCTGGAATATCATCTTAAAAATTGCAAAGGCCCCTGTGAAGGATTACAACCTGAAGAAGATTACAAGGAAACAATAGATCAAGTTCATGATATTTTAAAAGGTAACCTGAGTGATGTGGTGGATTATTTGAAAAAATTGATGAGAGGATTTGCTGAAGAATACAAATTTGAAGAAGCGGATAATATAAAAAATAAAATTGAAGCTTTGGAAAAATTCCAAATGAAATCTACAATTGTTAACCCATCCATTCATAATGTCGAAGTATATTCATTTCAGGAAGAAGAAAAATACGCCTATGTAAATTTTCTGAAGGTCAATAATGGGGCAATTATACAGGCTCATACAGTAGAAATTAGGAAAAAACTTGAGGAAACCCGGGAAGAACTACTCAGTTATGCTATTCTGGAATTAAGAGAACGGCTATACTCTGATTCCAAAGAAATTATTGTTCCCTTCAGATTAGAGGATTTTCCTGAGAGCATTAAGCAGTTCATACCACAAAAAGGAGATAAAAAAAAGTTGCTGGATCTTTCATCCAGGAATGCCCGGTATTATATGTTGGATAAGCTTAAAAGAAAATCTGCCAGCTCTGCGCTTAAACCGGTGGACAGAATATTGCTCACTATGAAAAAGGATTTAAGACTTAGTAAATTGCCCGTTCATATTGAGTGTTTTGATAATAGTAACCTTCAGGGATCTGAACCTGTGGCTGCCTGTGTTGTTTTCAGAAATCTTAAGCCATCCAAAAAAGAATACAGGCATTATAATATTAAAACCGTTACTGGTGCTGATGATTATGCCTCAATGAGGGAAGTCGTTTACAGAAGATATTCAAGATTGATAAAGGAAAATAAGGAGGTGCCCCAGTTAATTGTGATTGATGGAGGGAAGGGTCAACTTAATGCCGCTGTTTCCGGCCTTGAAGAATTGAATTTAAGGGGAAAAATTGCAGTCATTGGTATTGCTAAACGCCTGGAAGAAATATATTTCCCCGACGATCCTGTTCCGCTATATATTGATAAAAATTCAGAATCTCTAAAAATTATTCAGCAGCTTCGTAATGAAGCTCATCGATTTGGAATAAATTTTCACCGGCTAAAAAGATCGGGTAAAATGTTAAAATCCTCATTGGAGAATATTGAAGGTATCGGTGAAAAAACTATTAATGAATTATTGCGGCATTTTAAATCTGTGGAAAACCTGAAAATGATACCAGAAGAAGAAATTGCCGGTGTTGTTGGTAAAAACCGGGCTGGATTGGTAAAGAAATATCTGGATAAAATTTAGCGTATAATCCCTGCAATATATTATAGCACAGTAGAATAAATTAGAAGGTAGATGAGTTTTGAGCCTCTTAGGTTTTAATATTTTAAGCTCTGCTATACTATGGTGCGAAAAAGTGATAATATCCGGGCCTATAGGGCTATATCTTACGGGTTACCGAATAATTAACAAGATTTATGAGTGAAGTTTTGGATTCGCTTTCCGGAAATTCATCCAGGATCTTTAATGCATTGGTTATGTATTCATTCATTTTTTGTTCTGCATATTCCAGTCCGCCATGATCTTTCACAAAAGAAATTACTTTATCTACACTTGTGGATATCTTGCTTTTTTTTCTAATGATATGAATGATCCTCTTTGCTGCTGATTTTTCAGCCTTCTGAAGAGAATAAATGAGCGGAAGGGTCATCTTTTTTTCTTTAATATCATTTGCCACAGGCTTTCCAATTAAGCTAACACGCTGATAATCAAACAAATCGTCTTTAATTTGAAAGGCAATCCCCACGTTTTTACCAAATTCCAGAAATTTTTCAACGGTTTCATCCGTCTGGCCGGATGCTTTCGCACCGCAGGCAGTACAGGCTGCAATGAGTGCCGCTGTCTTTTTTTCAATGATATCAAAATATTCTTCCATGGATATATCCAGCTTTCTGGCTTTTCTAATCTGAAGCAATTCTCCTTCACTCATCTGTTTAACTGCCTCAGAAACGATTTCCAATAGCTCGTATTCCTTCTTTTCCACCGACAATAATAATCCTTTCGAAAGAAGGAAATCACCGACAAGAACGGCGATTTTTGAGCGCCATAAGGCATTCAGTGAGAAATACCCTCTCCTTTCGTAACTTTCATCAACAACATCATCGTGTATTAAAGATGCGGTGTGAAGCAATTCAATAAGTGTAGCGGCTGTATATGTAGAATCGGTAATTCCACCCAGCATTTCGGAAGTAAGCAGTACAAAGGTAGGCCTCAATTGTTTTCCCTTTCTTCTAAGGACGTAATTCGTAATTATGTCAAGTATGGGAACACTGCTTTTCAGGTTTTTTTTAAAATTCTGCTCGAAAACCATTAACTCTTTCTCAACAGGTTTTCGGATTTTTTTTAACTCACTCATTGAAACAACATTTATAGCAAAGGTAATATTCCTTTTGTAATTTATCACATTGCTTTATTCTACCGATAAATGTTAAAGATTATCGTTTCTGGATAAATAAATAGTGTCCGTCAATAAAGTCGAGTGTCTGGATCATAACCGAACCCGCCAAATGGCGGAGCTCAGTGAAGATAATGTTCGAGATCAAGGTTTGCGACCGCGTGTCGCTGAAGCTTTCCGCGAGCGTTGAAGCTACTCTGCGCTGCGCCTTCAGGCAAGCTTTTGGCGGCCGAAGGAGGCGGTCAGGCCTGTCCACGGTACTCCGGGAAATACCGCTGATAAGATCCCTCGACTATTGCTCGGGATCAGTTCGGCTAAATGATTTTGAAGGCCAAAATCATAGTCTCACTGAATTAACCCTGAATGAGTATATTGGACATTATGGACAGACACTAAATAAAAAGCTGAGATATATCATGAACCACTAATAATATATTTATATATTTGCATTTGTTAATTGGTTTTAATTTAATGATTCACTACTTTCTGAAATAAAATGAAAATCTCTGATTTAACAACAGAACAACTGGACAAAGCCGCCAATATGCTCAAGGCAATTGCGCATCCTATGCGGATTGCCATATTAAAACATCTGGACCAAGGTAAAAAACTTACGGTTACAGAAATTCACGAGCTTCTGGAAATTGAACAATCCACAACTTCACATCATCTTGGAATACTCAAAGATAAAGGGGTTCTTGCTTCACAAAGAGAGGGAAAGAACACCTATTATTTTTTGAAACATGATAATCTTAGCAGTATAGTGGATTGTATAAGTAAATGTGCATGTGACTAACAAGAGTCTGTCCATAGTGTCCGATATATGCATTATGCTTGCCGGAAAACTCTCATTTACAAGAGTAAACTCCGCTTTTTTCTGGCTTGTGCCTCCGCACGCTGTCGCAAGGCCTGATCTCGAACATTAGCTTCGCTGAGCAGCGCAGAGTAGCTTCAGCGCTCGCGGAAAGCTTCATGCGAATGCGGTCACGCCTGTCCACGGTACTCCGGGAAATACCGCTGATGAGATCCCTCGGCTATTGCCCGGGATCAGTTCGACTAAATGATTTTGAAAACCAAAAGCATAGTCTCACTGAATTAAACCTGAATGAGTATATCGCACCTTATGGACTAATTAACTTCTTACTGATAATAACCACCAAGGTTTTTTTGCCCATGGTATTCATCAGAATTGTAAATAATAAATTTTATTATCGCGTAACAAATTATAATTTTATTGACTAATAAATATAATAATGGCAAAGATACGATTAACTAAAGAGTTTAGTTTTGAAATGGCTCATGCCCTGTATAATTATGATGGACTTTGCAGTAATATTCATGGTCATTCTTATATTCTGTCTGTTACGCTTATAGGAGAGCCGGTAATTGACAGGTCTGATCCTAAATGTGGTATGGTTGTTGATTTTGGGGATATCAAAAGATGGGTTAAAAAGACTATTGTCGATGAATTTGATCACTCTCTGCTGATCTCACATTATGCAGATGCCTCTGAAATTTCTGCTTCCAAACAGATGTTCAAAAGGCTTAAGGTCATGAGTTTTCAGCCTACATGTGAAAATCTGCTGATTTATATTGCGGAAGAGATTAAAAAACAATTGCCGGGACATATACACTTACATTCACTTAAATTGCGTGAAACAAGTACTTCCTTTGCTGAATGGTACGCTGAGGATAATACATAATTAACTATGACAGAAAAAAAGCTCTTTCTTTTAGATGCCTATGCCCTTATATTCAGGGCCTATTATGCTTTTATAACCAATCCGATTAAGAACACGAAAGGTTTTAATACTTCTACAATTTTTGGTTTTATTAATACCCTTGATGAAGTTATAAGGAAAGAGAATCCTTCACATATCGCTGTTGTATTCGATCCTGCCGGTCCAACATTCAGAAATGAACTGTACCCTGAATACAAGGCTAATAGAGAAGAAACTCCGGAAGATATTAGAGCCTCTTTTCCCTGGGTAAGAAAAATTATTGAGGCATATAATATTCCTGTTGTTGAGGCCCCCGGTTTTGAAGCTGATGATGTGATTGGAACCCTTTCCAAACAGGCGGAAAAAGAAGGGTTTAAGGTATTCTTGATGACCCCGGATAAAGATTTCGCCCAACTTGTTTCGGAAAATATATTTATGTATAAACCCAAACGATCAGGGAACGAAGCCGAGATCCTCGGTGTGCAAGAAGTTAAAGAAAAATTCAGTGTGGAGGATCCCTTACAGGTTATCGATATCCTGGCACTTTGGGGCGATAGCTCCGACAATGTGCCTGGTATACCGGGTATTGGAGAAAAGACATCAAAAAAGCTCATTTCTGAATTTAAGAGCCTTGAGGCTATATTGAATAATATCGATAAGTTTAAAGGAAAACAAAAAGAAAATATTCTTAATAGTAAAAAACAGGCAATTCTTTCTAAAGAACTGGTTACTATAAGACTTGATGCTCCGGTCGTCTTTGATGAAAAAAAGTTTAAAAAAGAAGAATTTGATAAGGAAAAACTTATTGCCCTGTTCGATGAGCTTGAATTTAAAGCATTGAAAAAAAGAATTATCGGAGAAAATACCAACACCAAAACCTCTTCTGTAACACAGGGCGATCTTTTTACAGGATTCGAACAGCAAGGGAAAGAGCCTGAATCACAGCTTAATACGATCAAAACAATAAATAAAAAGTATTTCCTCCTTGAAACAATTGAGCAGGCAGAAAGTTTTAAGCAAAATGTATATTCAAAAGGAGCTGTTTGCTTTGATACAGAAACTACAGGTCTTGATCCATTTCTTTCGGAACTTGTGGGAGTTGCTTTATCATGTGAAAAAGATATTGCTTATTATTATTCTCATAATATTAATCCAAACAGGCAAATATTTGGGTTAATTAAAGAATTAATTGAAGATGAAAAGGTAAAAAAAGTTGGCCAGAATTTAAAATATGATATTCGAGTATTGAAACAATACGATATTCAATGTAAAGGAAAATTATTCGATACGATGGTCGCACATTATTTATTGCAACCTGAGCAAAGGCATAATTTGAATACGCTCTCCGAATACTATTTGAAATACAGTCCAGTTCAAATAGAAACCCTAATCGGCCCGAAAGGAAAAATGCAAAAAACAATGGACGGGGTTTCTATCGAAAAGATTGTTGATTATGCCTGTGAGGATGCCGATATTACCTGGCAATTGTATGAAATTCTTGAAAAAGAACTCAAAGAGAATAATCTGGAAAAGCTTGCCTATGAAGTGGAAATGCCTCTTGTGCATGTCCTGGCCGAAATGGAACATAGTGGAGTTAAACTCGACAGGAATAAAGTTAAGGACTATGCTGTTATCCTGAATAAAGAACTCATAGATATCGAAAAAGAAATTTATAAGCTCGCTGGTACAGAATTTAATATTTCCTCCCCAAAACAGTTGGGGGATATATTATTCGACAGGCTTAAGATCTCAGCAGATGCAAAAAGAACAAAAACCAAACAATATTCCACAAGTGAAGAAGTATTGGCTTCCCTTACCAATAAACATGAGATTATTCCTGCGGTTCTTGAGTTCAGGTCTCTTAGGAAACTTTTATCCACCTATGTTGAAGCCCTGCCTAAATTAATCAATACTAAAACAGGGCGTCTCCATACTTCTTTTAACCAGACACTTGTTGCAACGGGTAGACTTAGTTCCAATAACCCGAATCTTCAGAATATACCTATAAGGGAAGAAAGGGGAAGAGAAATCAGAAAGTCTTTTATTGCAGGTTCTGACAATAATATCCTTATTGCAGCAGATTATTCACAAATCGAACTTCGTTTGATGGCTCATTTAAGTGGAGATGTGAATATGATCAATGCCTTCAGGGACAATGAAGATATTCATACTGCCACTGCAGCAAAGATCAATGGGATACCGGAGAACCAGGTTACACGGGAAATGAGAAGCACAGCAAAAACAGCTAATTTCGGGATCATTTATGGAATATCGGCCTTTGGGCTTGCCCAAAGATTAAAAATCAAAAGGACGGAAGCTAAGAACCTTATTGAAGGTTATTTTAATTCATTCCCGGGAGTAAGAAAATATATGGATGAAAGCATCCGTAAAGCCAGAGAAGAGAGTTGTGTCTATACAATTATGGGAAGGAAAAGATATCTGCCGGATATTCAGTCCAAAAACTCTCTGGTAAGAGGTATTGCCGAGAGAAATGCTATTAATGCGCCTATACAGGGTTCGGCTGCTGATATTATAAAAATTGCCATGGTGAAGATCTTCAGAAGAATGAAAGAAGAAAATCTACACTCAAAGATGATACTTCAAGTACATGATGAACTTATTTTTGATGTCATAGCTGAAGAGGAGGTAGCCATGATGAAGCTCATCAGGGAAGAAATGGAAAATGCCTGGGAACTTGACGTCCCTCTGATTGTAGATATGGACAAGGGACAAAACTGGTATGAGGCTCACTAAGCCTAACCCCCTGCAAAAGGATGAAATATAAGTATTTTGTCTTTTTCCGTAATATCTGCACTTTCTCCGGAGAGAACAGAGTTAACCGATACGGCGGTATGCTGATCTTTGAGACCGGGTTTACGGGATATAAGAAATTGCTTTAATTCAGAAACCTTATGCATACTTTCTGTAATCTCAAGTTCGGTGGCTGAGAATAATTCTGCTGAAAGTCCTGTTAGTAAGATCTTCATAAGATTTAAATTTAATTTTTACCCAGAATGTCTGATACCAGCGATTTATCTGCTAAAATTTCCATTGACCTGTGAACTTGTTTATCGCTTTCTATGGAGAGTTTAATTCTTCCGCTCTGGAAATAATAGCGGCTTATGATCTCTTCATTTATTAATTCGATAATCTCATCTTTAAAACGGTTCAAATCTTTATTATTATCATGTTTTAATTTTTCACGCAGATCTTTAAACTCTTCTTCAGCGGTATCATAGTATTTCTCTGAGCGGGCAGTTTGTATTAAAGATTTTAAAATTTTTTCACTTTGTGTTTCATAAGTGAAATTTCTGTCTTGCACAAAGCCGATAAATTCCTGGTAATCTTCCTCACTAATGCTAAAACCCTCTAATGCCGGAATATCACTATGATTTACCGTGTATTGTGTTGAATAATCAAATATCATGTTTTGTGCATAAAGCTGCATAGCCAGTTGATTAAATCTATCCATTGTATCAGGAATATCCGGCCTGATTCCACCACCATCATAAACAGTCCTTCCACCGGCTGTTTTATATTCAGATATCAGTGAATCCGGAATGTGTCCTACACTGCCATCCTCATTCCTGTTCGAATAATCCAGCGCTTGTATACATCTTCCGCTTGGAATATAATATTTGGCAGTCGTAACTTTTAACTGTGTGTTGTATTTCAGCGATCTGGTGGTTTGTACAAGTCCCTTTCCGAATGTCCTTTGTCCCAGAATTACAGCCCGGTCAAGATCCTGGAATGCCCCGGCAACAATCTCCGATGCTGAGGCCGACCCGCGGTCGACCAGTACTACTATAGGTATATCGGTATCTATTGCCTCAAGTGTTGTATAATGATCTTTATCCCATTGCTTTACCTTTCCTTTCGTACTTACAATGAGTTGTCCCTTCTCAATAAAAAGATTGCATACCCGTACTGCCTCAATAAGTAGTCCACCAGGATTACCTCTTAAATCCAGGATAAGATTCTCAATTCCTTTCTTTTTAAGTTCAAAAAAAGCTTCTTTAGCTTCATTTCCCGCCCCAAGGGTGAAGTTGGAAAGCCTGATATATCCGGTTTTATCTTCGAGAACCCCCGAATAACTCACATTTTTGATCTTTATTTGTTCCCGGGTTATCTTAACCTTCCTGTCATCGTCCTCTCCGGGTTTTTTTATTGTCAACTTCACTATGGTTCCCGGAGTTCCTTTCATCTTCTCACTGATCACGGAAAGGTCCTTGCCTTCTGCTTTTAAGCCATCGACGGAAATAATCTTATCTCCGGCCCGAAGACCTGCTTTTGCTGCCGGAGAGTCTTCATAGGGTTCTGCAATGATCACCTCTTCGCCGCTTTTCCTTATTAATGATCCTATTCCTCCGTATTTTCCAGTGGTCATTAAATTAAAATTGTCCAGTTCCGACTCTGAAATGAAGGTTGTATAAGGATCAAGGGAATTCAGCATCGCATCAATTCCGGTTTCAATGAGTTTTTCCGGATCTGACTCATCTACATAAAACAAATTCAACTCCCTGAAAAGGGAATAAAAAATATCGAGATTTTTAACAATTTCAAAATCCCTGTCGTTGACCTTTACAAAACCAAATGAGAGTATCGCTCCAAGTGAAATTATAATTGCCAGTCTTTTCTTTCTAAAAAATTTCATCTATAATTATCTTTTATTTATCAAGCCTGTGTGAGTACTTCGATCAAATCCCCTGACTCAAGCTTTTATAACGTAAAATTTTAACATAGCAGTATCAAAAATACGGATAAATTTGTGTGATGTTGATAATTTTAAGAAATATTAACCTAAGAGACGCCTGTCCTCGGTACTCCGGGAAATACCGCTGATGAGATCCCTCGGCTATTTCCCGAAAGCTTTCGGGACGGGATCAATTCGGCTAAATGATTTTGAATACCAAAATCATAGACTCACTGAGTAAATCGAACAATATGGACAGACACTAACCAAGTATATCAGAAAGACAATCATAAAGAATTTTTTTCCTAATCGGTTTGCTCAGGTATTCATCACAACCAGCTTCAAAACAGTGTATTCTGTCGTCGCCCAAAGCGTATGCAGTTTGAGCGATAATGGGTAGGGAGGGGTGGGTTTTTTTAATTTCCCTGGTCGCCTCGAAACCATCCATAATTGGCATTTTGATATCCATAAGAATGAGATCCACTTTCATTTCTTTTACAAATTCAATGGCCTGCCTGCCGTTCCAGGCGTGGATTACCTTAGCTCCTGTCGGTATTATCAGTGTCTCGATAAAGAGAAAATTAATTTCTTCATCCTCGGCTATCAGGATTGTTTTCCCTTTAAAATCAGGCATTTTAGTATTTACACTGGTCATCATCGACACAAAACATTAGGTTGGGTTTGCTTAAATGTTTTTATATTTAAAATATAAATATACACATATGTGAAAAATAACAAAATATTATTTTATTCTACCTCACTTCCGGATGCCGGCCTTGAGGTTCTCAGCCATGTCTTGTTTTTATAGCAAGCATTAGCCGGCTCGCCTTTCCTGATTAAAGCTGCCCTTAAATTTTAACTGTAGCATTAAAAGCTAAATTTGTAGCGCACAAAACCAAAAAATATTGTTGTTCTTTTTTCTGAATCAGAACCCGGGTCTAAAGGATTTGCAAAATTTCCGTTAAAGATCTGTGAGATCAGACTTACCTCTGAATCGTCGGTTAGGGAATATTCCAGAGAGGGCCCGGTATATATCCCTGAAATATCCGGGAAGTACATCAGGGAGAGACCTGCATTGAATAAGGGTGTAAAGGGATAGGACGTCTGTAAAAATAAATTCCACTCTGAAAATGACATTTTTTTCACATCCAGAGTACCCTGGTAATATTCATAAAAGCCGGTAACTCCATATCCTTCAGGTTGCTCACTATATAGACTTTCGAATTGAAGATACAAGGAATTTTTAAAAGTATAATCCAGAGATAAAGAGCTGATAAATATGCCGGAAGTATCTGATGCTTTATCTAAGGGATGAAAATAGGATGCTTCACCACGGAAACCGGCTCCTTTAATATCGCCCGACCATCCAAGGCCGCCAAAAATATCAGTTTCGGATAATATTCCTCCAATAACCTGAAGGTCATAACCCCATTTGTTAAAACGGTAGAAGCCTGCCGCTGTTAGTTTATTATTGTGGTCAAGTTTTGCTGCAATTTCGGCAGTGGAAGTATAATCTGGATAATATTGAAACCGGATCGCATCGCTGCCTGGCTTTTCCGGATAATCAAAATCAAAGTAATTCTGAACATTAAATACATCATTTGGATTCCAAACCATGGTCTGTCCCCAGTTAATCCTTTGTCTTCCGGCGGTGAATACAAGATTACCTTCCGTATATTTGATATATAACCGATCGATAGAAGTATTCAGAAAATAGGATTTTCCCTCAAAGATATTCATCGACAGATCCATAAAATTATCCTCGTTGTCTATCCGCTCCGCATAAGCGGGATTTAAAACTATAGACTGACCATACATAAACCGGTTCCTGAATTGTATGCTGGTAGTTAGTTTATTTCCTGCATACCAGAAAAAGTTAAGACGATTATGGAAGAGGTTGTCATTAATCCATTTGCCATCAATATCTGTAATCATAACGGACTGCATGTTGGATAAATATCCTCTTAATTCAAATGATGAACCGGATAAAATTTCCTCTTCATCATTATTTTGCGAATAAGAAAAATGTGAAATACATAAAATGCATATTATTAGACAAATAAAAATTCTCATTTGAAATTATAATTTATCATATTTAAAATTTGGTAAATGAATATTACTTTTTAGGCACCCTCTATTGACAGACAAATCAGGAAGTCTTTTATTATTTGTTTCAAAGCTAATGGTTACTGATTATGGGAATCTTTATTTATTTTCATCTGAAATGACTTTTCCATCTTCAATTTTTATGATTCTTCTTGCTTTTTTTACTACTCTCTGGTCATGGGTAGAGAAGATGAAAGTAATATTCTCTTCTTTGTTTAGTTTTTCCATTATATCCAGAAGATTTTCGCTTGATTTTGAATCGAGACTTGCGGTTGGTTCGTCGGCCAGTATAAACTTTGGCTTGGAGGCCAGTGCCCTGGCTACTGCTACTCTTTGTTGCTGGCCCCCCGAGAGCTTACCCGGACGGCTGTTGATCCTTTCTCCAAGCCCTACGGCTTTTAGAAGACTGGTTGCCCGGTCGTCTCTTTCTTTTTTGCTCTTTCCCTGAAGATGCATAATAAATTCGACATTTTCTTTAGCTGTTAATACCGGAATAAGATTATATGCCTGGAATACAAATCCGATATATTGTTTCCTGAAGTCAATGAGCTTATTGGTAGATAGTCCCGCCAGGGTTGTGTTATTCACAATAACTTCACCAGAGGTCGGGTCATCAAGACCACCGATAATATTTAGAAGCGTTGTTTTTCCCGATCCTGACGGACCAACAATGGCAGCAAACTCCCCTTCTTCAAAGTTCAGGTCAATTCCGTTGATTGCCTTAACTTCGACTTCCGTTTCAGCATATACTTTTGTTAATTCTTTAATCTCTATAATTTTCATATTCTTTGAATTTATTTTTTTATTACAGCTTTTGCCAGTATAGATTATACATCCGTACGTATGGCATTTGCTGGATTCAGACGCAATGCTTTTATTGCAGGATACACAGAAGAAAGAATTCCTGTGAGAATAACCAGCGTTACTGTAATGTAAATCATATCCGGAGTTAAACTTGTATATATGATGGAATCATAACCGACAGATGAAAATCCTTCTCCATATAATCCGGAAAGATCTATTCCCTTTTTTGAAAAATAAAGAGAGACCCCGGATCCAAGAGCAATACCAAGAACTCCACCGGTCAAACATAAGAATACCGTTTCAAGCATGATCATTTTGAAGACTCTTAGCTTATTCATGCCTACTGCCATTAACATACCCAGTTCTTTTATTCTTTCCAGTACGACCATCAGCATGGTATTAACAATGCCAAACCCCAGAGCTAGAAGAATGATTAGAATGAAAATATACATATATAAATTCATCGATTCAGTAAGATAATTCAACTCAGGCATGATTTCCTTCCATTGACGGACTTCTAATTCCGGGAACAGGCTGTCGAGCTCTGATTTTACTTTTCCGGAAAACTCCCTGTTGTTCACGAGTACAGCTATTTCATGTGCCGCTCCTACAGGTAATTTGGTTATTTCCTGAAGATCTGAATATCTTACAAATGCGGTTCTTTCTTCGAAAGGTGAGGAAGCTATATCAAAAATTCCCGATACCCGAAACTGATAATAAAGGGGTGTGCCTTCTATATCCAGGATTCCTGCAACAATTTTTGAACCCTTATCTACCCCCAGTTTTTCTGCCAGTTTTTTCCCTATAAGAATAGGTTTACCCCGTTTTAGCGATCCGAGATAATCACCCGAAATAAGTTTATTACTGAGATTAGTAACATTCTTTTCATTCCCGGGCTCTACTCCCACAAGTTGAATTCCGCCACCTTTCTCAGCTGAATTAACGATGGAATTAATTATTATCCGGCGTGAAGCATATTTCACTGCTTCGATTCCGGTGATTTTTTCAAGGATGCCTTTGCTGTTGGTGAAATAATGCTGAATATCATTTACATCTATAAATTCCGGAGTATGTATCTGAATATGGGAAATCTCTGTCATGATTGCCGACTCGAGACGCTGGTCGGCCATTCCCCGCATAAAGGCCATTGAAAAGACTCCAGCAAATATGCCCAGTGCGATAGCCGTCAGAACCACACTACTTCTGACTTTATTTCTCCAAATGTTTCTCCATGCTACAGAAAATATCATGATGTTAATTTTTATAATTTACTGTCAAAAGAAATGTTTTTAAAATTGTGACCTGGATTTGTTTACGGCATTTTTCCGTATGGACAAAACATTAATCAATCTCTTAAATAATCTATTTCTTTCATGCTTAAAGCTTTTATAACGGGATACAATGAAATTACCAGTGTTATGATTAATATAGTGATGAATTGATTGGTGAACACTTTAGGAGCCGCCGAAAACAGGAGTAAAGGCTCAATTCCCATTTCAATCATTGTATCAGCTGCATCTCCTGAAAGGGGAATGGGATTATGAATCAAATAGATAATAAAGGGGATACTTACAACAATGCCGCTCAATACTCCGATAAATCCTATATAAAGGGTTTCAAAAAACAATATGGAAGCCAGCTTATGTTTTCTCATTCCTACTGAAACCATAAGACCCATTTCTTTTCGGCGTTCAGCGATCATCATTATTACGGTTCCAAGAATACCAAAACCTATGATTATATATAAAATGGCCTTCATAATAACACCCCCGGCCCGATCGCTCTCAATCATTTGTACCATTTCAGGTTGCATTTCTCTCCATGAAATAACCGTATACGGACTATGTATTTTTGCCTCAAGGCTTTTCATTGCCGGGTTAAGTGCTGAATGATCTTCCAGCATAAGGGCCAGGGAAGTCAGTTTTCCCTGTGCCGAATAAAACTTCCGGGCATTTTTAAGGCTCATATATGCGAAATTTCTGTTGAATTCCGGATTCGGAAATTCAAGAATTCCCTTTATAATAAATAATTCAGCCACTGTACTACCGTAAAAACCCTGCCCAAGCAATGCAACAGTGTCTCCTGTCTCTATATCCAGATTTTTGGCAAGTTGCGACCCCAAAAGTATTGCATTATCATTATTATTATCTCCGAAATAAGCCCCCTTAATGATCCATTGAGAAAGATTTGTCATGCTGTCTTCTTTTCCCGGATCTACTCCCAGTACCTTTGCCGGCTGGGTAATGTCTTCCGATGACATAAGGGCAAAAGATTCCAGTCGTGGAACAACCAAAGTAATTTCTTCCACAGAATTTATTATTTCATATATGCTGTCTGTAGCTTCAATACTATAATACAGACTTTTGTGTTCCCAGTATTCCTCTTCCTGAATCTGGATGTATCCGGAATAAAATTTCACTATATTGTCGATCATGTTTTCATAAGAGCCTTCCTGCATAGAACTCATAACTGTTGCAAGTAAGACCCCGAAGAAGACCGAAGCAGTTGTGATCAGTGTTCTTCTTTTATTCCTCCAGAGGTTGCGCCAGGCAATTATATAATTTTTCATTTTTTAATGTCTTTAATCGCTTACCGGATATTTTTCATGTTCTGAATCGAAAAAAAACCGTCCTTTATCTCAATATCAAAACGAATGTCCATGAACTCCATAACCGTATAATGTCCTTCCTCATCCGAGGGAACTACCTTGAATTTTGTGGGTATTTTTCTGTCTCCCACATCTCTTATGTTTGAAAGAGTTTCTGTATTAACAAGAGAACCATCTTCATCATAATATTCATTGCGCAAGCTATAGTAATTTTCAATTGATATCCAGGAAATGATCTTTCCCCAGACAACTGGGGCTTCTTCTTTAGGAGTAAGAATAATTTTATAACATTCGTGATCCCTGATGGTCTCTTTTCCCATGATCTCATGCGTATAATCCTCAACCCTGGAAGACTCGTTCACAATATCATCATTAGTCAGGTCTGAGCCCATCCACGATTGCATCATCATCGATGGTGGTATTTTGACTGTTCGGTTAATCGATGGCAACCAGTTCCACATCTCATTTTCCCGTTTTAAAAATACCTGACCTCTTTCTTTGGCAGGGGCTGTTATATACACGAGGGAATATTTGTCGCCTTTGGACCAGGATTTCATTTCAATGGTTCGTTCCCATTTCGTGCGGTGAATCAACATTTTAATCTCAGCGTAACTCGATTCACCTCTTAATAGCTGATCAGCTCTCTTTACAATTTCTTTTGCATCCTGCCCCAAAAGTGCCATGCCTGGAATGATAAGGGTCAGAATAGTAATTAATTTTTTCATTTGTTTTTATTTTTACTGTAAAGCTCAATTAGCCGGTCCATTACTTTGTCAATAGGGTAGCTCCCGGGATGAAAGAGATAGTTGAAGGAGACCCCATCAAGTATGGATCCCAGGATCAATGCCTCTGTTTCAGGATCTTCATATCCCTCTCTTCTGAAATATTCACTAAACATTACCAGCATATTCCCATACACTTTGTCTATTTCATCTTTTACAATTTTTAGTACACTGGGCTGGGGGAGAATCGAAAAATAGAGCGTCCAGAAATGATGATCCTTTTTCAGTATGTCTCGGATAAAATTCATCATATTCAATAATTCTTCTCCTGTCATAACCCCGTCATGATCCGGATCAATCAGGGCTTCAATTTTATTCATACCTGTAATTATAATATCTTTAAGAAGCTGCTCCTTGCTATCATAATAATTGTATATGAGGCCTTTAGAGATATTGGCTTCCCTGGCTATTTTACTTATGGTTGTGATATAATAACCTTCCGTGGCAAACAAGTTGAGTGCTTTGGCCCTAATCAGTTCTTTCCTGTTCTCCCTGATCTCCTCAAATTGTTCATGAGTTCTTGGCGACATAGTTATTCTATTTTAGTGTCAGTCCATAATGTCCGAAATACTCATTAAGTGTTAAATTTCAGCGGTATTCGTGAGC
>CAYRTD010000009.1:0-35744 GCA_964426915.1 uncultured Bacteroidaceae bacterium
ATACCGCTTAAAATTAACCCTGAATGAGTATTTTGGACATTATGGACAGACACTACTTAGTGCCTGTCAATAAAGTCAAGTGTCTGGATCATAATGTTCGAGATCAAGGCTTGCGAAGCCCCAAAAAGCGCAGTTTACTGTTGTAAATGAGCATTTTTGGGGCAAGCATAACGCAGATATCGGACATTATGGACAGACACTACTTAATATGCAGATCTTTTCTGCACCATACCTAAACATATGATAACCAGCACCTCCTTCACTGACAAGCTTCAGTATCAAATCAGGTTTTGTTATACTGACCGCACCAATTATGTTAACATTGTTCGCAAACAGTACATCGGGTATGAAACTGCTTGAGGGACCTGTGATAATTGTTTGTGCTTCGGGTTTTATGGTTCTTAATAAATCTTCCAAGGTATTATTTACCAGTGTTAACCCAGTGATGATTACGATATCGGAAACCGGCAGGATTTCTGAAAAATATGAAGCCGGAACATAATATTTTCTGTCTTTTTCTTCCAGGGTATTTTCGTTAAATTCCAGAACAAACAGGCGATTATCCGTTTTGGATATTTTTTGAATATAGGATTGAAATGCTCCTATAATGGTTATGGTTTTGCGGGATTTTAAGTCGATCAGATCAACAGGGTCGGTATTTCGTAAAATCGTGTAATCTGAGTTCTTCAAAATCCCGGATGAAATTGCATTCAGCACAGCAACTTTCAATGTTTCTACTATACCATTTTTCTTAGTACTTTCGAGCAAATCAATAACGCTTTTTCCTGATATCCTGTTTGGGGTAAAACTGCCAAAATCACGGTTTTCCTTTTTGCAGTGAATTTCTGAATTCAAAGCTTTGTAGGTTGTTGATAAGCCCACACTTCCATCAGATAGTTTTACAGCAGACATATAAAGACCGATCCTTACTTCCGAAATGCTTAAATTCCTGAGGTAATCATTGTGGCGGTTTTTTAATATATCTATTGTTTCATTAAGAATCATTAATCTTTTTTTATTACTTTTCCGGGTGCATCTCAATTAGGAAATATGCCGGGAACCGATTTAGGATCCATACATTACTGTAGGCTGCATATAATTGTCATGAAGGGAATAAATATAACCATTGCTAATGAAGGTTGAATGGATTTTGTTAAATTTCACTGACCTGTCAGTTTAGTATCTTTTCAATCTTATCCTGTTCCGGGCCGGTGAGATTGATATTATCCAGTAATTTAAGATTATCCTTTAACTGATCAACACTGCTGGCCCCTATTAGAACGGAAGTTATTCTTTTATCCCTCAATATCCATGCAAGCGCCATTTGAGCCAGACTCTGACCTCTTTCTCCTGCAATTAAATTTAAATTTTTTACTTTCTCCAGTTTTTCCGATGTAAGATGTTCTTTTTTAAGGAAACCATGTTCTTTTCCAGCTCTGGAATCTTCAGGAATGCCTTCGAGGTACCGGCTGGTTAGGAGGCCCTGGGCAAGAGGCGAAAATGGTATACATCCAATTCCCTTTTCTTCCAGTACATCCAGTAATCCTTTTTCAACCCAGCGGTCGAACATGTTATACCTGGGTTGATGAATAAGACAAGGGGTTCCAAGATTCTGAAGGATCTCAGCTGCTATGATTGTCTGTTCTGCTGAGTAGTTTGACACCCCGACGTATAAAGCTTTTCCCTGTCTTACGACATGATCAAGAGCCACCATGGTTTCCTCAAGCGGGGTGTCGGGGTCGGGGCGATGTGAATAGAAGATATCAACATATTCCAGTTTCATTCTTTTTAGGCTTTGATCAAGACTGGAAATCAAATATTTCCTGGAACCCCATTCGCCATAGGGGCCTGGCCACATATAATAACCTGCTTTTGTTGAAACGACCATCTCATCCCGGTAGGCTTTAAAATCGGAATCAAAGATCTTACCAAAATTTTCTTCTGCCGATCCGGCCGGAGGGCCGTAATTATTGGCAAGGTCGAAATGAGTTATACCTTCATTGAAAGCAAAGTGAAGTATTTTTCTTGAGTTTTCAAGTCTATCGATATCTCCGAAATTATGCCAGAGACCTAATGAAATAATGGGTAATTTTAATCCGCTTTGACCTACACGGTTATATACCATGTTTTGGTATCTGTTCTTTTCCGGTTTGAAGTTCATAGTATCAGAATAAAAAATGATTGTTATTATAAGCAATTTTTTCTTATTTTCGAGAGCTGATAAATGCCAGCAGGAAGATCCCGGAGCCGGATTCTATAAGTTTTAAGACAGGTTTTTTTATAGTAAGTCCCTGTTTTTCTTCCTGAAAAGAAATGCTAAAGAATTTTTTTTCAGGTATTTATCAACACTGGTTTTTCTTCCAGACATCAATTATATGTAAAATAACAAAAAACTATTTTAAATTTAACATTATGAAACAAATAATCTCAGCAATCTGGATACTGACAATCTTTTTTATTTTCTCGTGCAATGAGGAAAAAGATAAGGTTAACTGGAACAATTTTATTGATGAACAGATCAGCTTCGCTGTGGATCAGTATAAAGCAATGAATGCAGTATTACCCGATAGTTTAACACCCAGAACTTATGAAAATGGTGAATTTATAACTGCAGGGACGCAATGGTGGTGTAGCGGATTTTATCCGGGGAGTCTCTGGTATTTATATGAATATACCGGTGAAGATGAACTGCGGAAATTTGCTCATCAGAGAACAATGGCTCTTGAGGAAGAAAAGCATAACAAAGGAACACATGATCTGGGGTTTATGCTTTACTGCAGCTTTGGTAACGGACTTCGTATTACAGGAAATAAAGAATATGAGGATATATTACTTACAGGGGCAGAGAGCCTTATTTCCCGTTACAACGAAACTGTAGGTTGCATCAGATCCTGGGATCATGGTCCATGGGAGTTCCCGGTAATAATTGATAACATGATGAACCTTGAATTCCTTTTCTGGGCTTCCGAAGCAGCAAATACTGACGAGTATTATAACAAATCTATCTCACATACAGGGAGAACCATAAATGATCATTACAGGGAAGATTACAGCTCTTTTCATCTTGTTGATTATGACACCTTAACCGGTGATGTCAAAGGAAAACAAACCGTCCAGGGATACAGTGATGAATCAGCCTGGGCAAGGGGACAAGCCTGGGGGCTTTATGGCTTCACAACGGTATACCGTACTACAAAAGATCCGGTATATCTGACCCACTGTAAAAATGTGGCTGATTTTCTGCTTAACCATCCAAATATGCCGGAAGACCTGGTTCCTTACTGGGATTTCAATGCTCCGAACATTCCTGAAGCCAACAGAGATGCTTCAGCAGCAGCCATTATTGCATCTGCTCTTCTTGAACTCTCTACCTATGTTGAGGAAGAAGATGCTGGCAGATATTTTGAAGCAGCGAAAACCATGATATATTCCCTTGGAACCCGTTACAGGGCTGAAGGTGAAGAAAACGGCCACTTTATTTTGAAACATAGTGTGGGGCATTTACCCGGTGATAGTGAGGTAGATGTGCCATTGACATATGCTGATTATTATTTTATTGAGGGCTTGATGAGGCTGAAGGAGATAGTTGAGTAGAGTTTATTGGTAATTTTTCGAGGATCCCCGAATTTCAAAAAGAAATTCGGGACCCTTTACCTTTTAAGGGTTTAATCGTGACCGCCTTCGAGGAAGCTGGAAGGAAGAAATAGGCGCAGGGCCTGTATGAATGTCCTTTTCAAAAAATGATTTGATATACATATTCTGTATCAAGGCTGAGAAAAAATATTTGGGAACCAGGAATAATGAATACTGCTTAGGGATGTTTTTGTTCGTTATTTTATCTTTGTTGACTCTAATAAATAATAATCTAAAATCGCACCCGGAATGTATAAAGAAGATTTTTATTAAAGACTTTCAGGGCTTACCAGGCGTTTTATTGTAAATTTTATTCTGAACCTATGTTTTCAAAACTAAAAAAAAGCCTGAAAAGAGCTCTGATTTTTATTTTAATGCTGGGCGTTATTTTTATGATTGTACTTACTATTACTAATCTTTCGGGTGATAAGCTTTTTTCGAAAAAAACTACTACAGTGCTTATTGATACCGATTCCGGGAATGAGATAGATGATCTTTTCGCTGTTTCAAGGGCTTTGATTTCACCGAAGCTGAATATTGTTGGATTAACATCATCTCATTGGGAGTTCGCCGAACATGCCGGTGACAGCAGTCTTAGGATAAGCCAGCAGCTGAATGAGGAATTACTTACATTATTTAATAAAAGCAACATACCCCATCCGAGAGGAGCTGAGAAAGCTCTTAAATACGAAAAAGAGATTCGGCCAAGAAGATCACCTGCGGCTGAATTTATAATCCGGGAAGCACATAAAATGGATAAGAATAAAAGACTCAATGTGGTAACTCTTGGCGCTCTTACAAATGTGGCTTCGGCAACTATAATGGATCCCGGAATAATTCCGAAGATCCGGGTTTATATGATGGGTTTAAAATACGATCCTAAAACAAAAACCTGGAATAAGAATGAATTTAATACCAGAAACGATTTGGATGCAGTTGATTATTTGTTGAATACAAACGGGCTGGAAATGCATATAATGACAGCTACCACCTCAGAAGTTTTACGTTTCAGAAAAGAAGAAGCTGAAAAATACCTTCAGAACGAAGGTGGACCCTGGGATTTTTTGATTTCTAAATGGAATGAGCGTTTTCCTGATCATCAGGAGTGGATAATGTGGGATGTGGCACTCATTGAGGCTCTAATCGATCCCGAGCTTGCTAAAAAGCAGGAAACACTGACCCCTCCTGAAAACACTCAGCGGACGGTTAAGGTATATAACTACATTAATAAAGAAATGATGATCGCTGATTTTTATGCCGCGGTAATGAAATACCAGAGAGAAAGTAAAAAAAAATAGGATTATTTATATCCAACATGCCCGAAGCATTTTAATATGCCAAATAAATGTCACAATCAGTATTACTTTCCAAAAGATATTCATTTTTACTTCTTTGAGCTCTCTTTTTAATATTATGTCTAATAATATGATAATCAGATATTAAAAGATGATGATTCCAAAGTCAATCAGTAGAAGTTTGATACAGCCTGCAATTATTTCCTAAAAACGAAAAAAAACTAAAAAAAAATGCATAAAGAGCGATTCTAAAATAGGATAATGAAAAAAAATTCCTAATTTCGAACAGGGGAAGCGGTAAAAAATGAATATTAAGCCGCAAAAATGCTAAAAGGACCTAAAGAGGAATTAAACAAACTCAGGAATGAGTTGGCTCAGGCTGAGCAGAGAATTGAGCTGCTTGAGCATGAACTTGGAAAGTTGAACCGCATTACCGAATTGGTAAAAGATCTTGTTATCATAACTGATGATGAGGGAAAAATCCGGCATGCTTCTCAGGCTCTTTATCCAACACTTGGATATACACTTCAGGATATCACGGGAAAACATTTATCATCTTTGGTGCATTCCGATGATAAGCTTGCCTTTGAAGTCTTTTTTAAGAGGCTGAATTCAGAAAAGACTTTATCTGTTTTACACCGGATAAGAAAGAAATCCAGAAAATACCTGTGGATAGAAACGAGTTGCCGAAAAAAAAATATCTCAAAATCAGACATGGTCTTTTATCTGCGTGATCTGTCAGATAAAATGAAGCTGCAGACTGATTTGCTGGTATCTCATCAGCGTTATAAAAGCCTGGTTGAGAACCTCCCTTTTGTTTTATTCCGTTATGATAAAAAACTCAAACCTATTTTCGTAAGCCCAAATGTATCCGATCTCCTCCCTTTTGAGCCCGGAGAAATTTCCGGTTCCAGATTCAGCGAACTGGGCTTCGACAAAGACAGGGTTGACTTTTTTGAAGAAGCAATTCATGAGGTGTTTGACACAGGCAGGATAGTTGAAAGAGAATATGAGCAGGAAACGCAAAAGGGATTATTATCACTGGCCTGGAAACTTATTCCCGAATATGATGATAATAACAGGATTAATACCATACTTGGAATTTTAGAAGATATTACCGAAATAAAAAACATTCAAAAAAAACAAAAAAGTTCAGAAGAAAAATTCAGGCATATTTTCAATACCATTCCCGATGCAGTCGTTCTATCCAGAATGGAAGATGGTTTATTACTTGATGTAAATGAAGGTTTTCTAAATCTGACGGGCTATACACGAAAAGAAGTGATCGATCGCTCATCGGTTGAGATCAAACTGTTCAGGGATCAAAAAACACGTGATGATTTTAGGAATGAGTTACGAAATGGTCCCATTATAAATAAAGAAATGGTTTTTTATGATAAAGACCGCAATGAGGTGGTGGTTTTAATTTCATCATCACCCATAAGTCTTTACGGAGATCAGCTTTTGATTTCGATATTCAGGGACATTTCCGGAATAAAGGAAAATGAGCAGAGGTTATCAGAAACAATATTTCAGCTTCAGCAAACTGAGGAGAAATTCGATTCTTTTATAGAACAATCTCCTGACGGAATAGTACTTACTGACGAGGAAGGAGTGATTTCCAACTGGAACAAGAGCATGGAGGAATTTACTGGCCTTGAAAGGGGGAAAGTGATCGGGACCCCCTGGGATACAGTTATTCATGAGATCATAAGGAATGATTGGAGCAACAAGGACTTTACTGTTCAAAAGGATCTTATTAATAAATTTATGGGAGAGGTTCCGTCTCCCTCAAGAAATCTTAAATTTGAAGCTGATTTCCATTTGGAGGGCAGAGAAATAATCCATCTGGCGAATATTTTGTTTAGAATAGATGTAAAGGGGAAAAATCGTTACGGCTTGATAAGCAGGGACACAACACAGGAGAAAAAGAACAGGGACCAGGCTCTTTTATATAAGGATATTTTCCAAAAAAATGAAGATGGGATTGCCATCCTGAATACTGACGGTACTTATCGTGAAATTAACAATACCTACAGGAATATCATTGGATACGGTATTGAAGATTTAAGAGATAAGGATTCATCCGTGATCATCGGAAAGAAAATTTACTCCGAGGTATTTAAGGTTTTTGATTTTCAGGGTATTTTCGATGGCGAATTGAAAGCAACTACCCATAAGGGCAAAAAAATCTATCTGGACTTTTTGCTTTTTCCTGTAAAGACTGAAGATGAAACTATTTGTATCGTTCAGATAATAAGGGATATCACAGACAGAAAAGTAGGAGAGCAAAAATTAATTGAAGCCAAAAGAAGAGCGGAAAATGCAGACAAGCTTAAAACGGCATTTCTTTCTAATATGTCGCATGAGATCCGGACTCCAATGAATTCAATTCTTGGATTTGCTACTTTACTCGAAAACCCAAAATTAACCCGGAAACAAAGATCAAAATACATTGAATATATTAACAGAAATGGAGAGAATCTCCTGAATCTGATAGGTGACATAATCGATATAGCAAAGATAGAGTCCAACAAGCTGAGAATAAATAAGTCTCCCTGTAATTTGAATTATCTTATGTCTGAATTAAAGGAAAGCCTTGAAAAAGTAAAAGAACTTGAAGGCAGGAAAAATGTTCAGCTTAGGGTTTCCTATGATAAAAACACAAGCATCACCATTGATACCGATTGTTATCGTCTTCGCCAGGTGTTGGTAAATCTTATCTTTAATGCTATTAAATTCACCCATGAGGGTTTCATAGAGTTTGGATTCATTGAGCGTAAAAAGGAGTTGATTTTTCATGTAAAAGATACCGGGATCGGAATTCCTGAAGAAATGAAGGATAAAATATTTGAGAGGTTTCATAAAAATGAAAGCTCTGCTAAAAAATCGTATGCGGGTGCAGGCCTCGGCCTGGCTATTTCGAGTCAGCTGGTAAGATTACTAGGTGGAAAAATCTGGGTGGAATCCGAAGTAGGCAAAGGAACAAGTTTTTATTTTTCTCACCCTTACCTTACATCCAACAAACAGAAGATTATCGATTCATCCGATACGAAAATATCTTCTGAATTAAACTGGGAGTCCAGGAAATTATTAATTGCAGAAGATGATCCTTATAGTTCCGACCTGATGACTGAATTTCTTGCCGACACCAAAGTAACTATACTCTATGCGGAAAACGGAGAAAAAGCTGTAGAAGTATTTACGGAGAATGCTGATATAGATCTTGTAGTTATGGACATTCGATTACCCAAAATTAGTGGTATTGAAGCTGCCAGGATGATCAGGGAAAACAATCCGGAAATCCCCATAATTGCCCAGTCAGCCTTTGCAATGGAGGAGGATAAACTCCTCATTAAAACTGCGGGCTTTGATGAATTCCTGGTAAAACCACTTGATAAAAAAGAGTTTCTTAAGGTACTTTCCCGTTTTTTTGATAAAGATACTAATCCCTGAAAAGATTGAGCAGAGCGTTAAGTCCATTTGAAAGAAGAAGGATATAAAGAAAAAGATTCAATATCCATATCGCTGTCATATTAAACCTGTTAAGAGAAAGATACTGATTATTGAATCTCTTTTCAGAGGCATAAAAATGTGATCTCCCGTATACCGACTCAGGCCTTATGTAAACAGGACTCCCTTTTTTGATAAGTTTCCCGGCTTTTACAATTACCTCACCTTCCGGATCCATTCCCTTAACGAGAAATTCCACAGCTTCATTGGTGTGAAGTGCCTCAAATCTTTCCGCGCTCTGTGTTCCGAGAGAATCGGCAATTAAAGTTTTTAGTCTTCTTATATTGGCTTCTGATTCATTATTGATGTTTTCCATAAGAAACCTGAGGTAAGTAATGTAGCCGAAGGTTTCATCATACAGGGTACTGTCGAAATCCACCACATTAAGTTTACTGATTTTTTCGTATGGGGCAATTAGTTGATCCTTTGAAAGTAAGGCAAATTCATTTGAAAGTAACTTCAGACTTTGATCCAGTTCTTCAGTATCGGGGGAAATGTATTTGTAATTAAGGCATTCGTTCAATTCATTTAAGAGAACAGGAATTAAATTATTCAGTATATACCCCGACTGATAAAGCTTTTTTTCTTCTTCAAAGAAATACTTATTGTAGGGATTTCCGGTAAACTGCTGTACAACGAGAACTTCATAAGACCAGCGGGTAGGAAAAATATTTGCAATGAGTGGAACAGATTCATTAAAGTTCTTTCCGGTTCCCGAATTATTGAAGGTAATGAGATAACCTGAAAATAACAGATTGGGAATCACAAAAAATGGGATAAGAATAAAAATGGAATTCAATTTCCTGAAAGAATAAGAAAGTGAGAGGGAAAGGAGATTTCCAAAAGCAGCGACGGAAAAATAGATAAAAAGATAAGTAAAATTAACTCCGGTGACTCCCATTGCCAAATTTGTCAGAACTGTATATAACAGGCTCTGGAGTATGGAGAGAACAAATATGTAGGTGATTTTGGCATTAAAATACGAAAATGGACTTAAGTTAAGAGCAAAGTCTCTTTTTAACTGTTGTTTTTCACTGAATATTTCCTCAGCGCCCATAAACATTGCGGTCAGAAGAATCAGGTTAACAGAAAGAAAGAGAAACAAAGGGAAGTAGTGATTATCTCTTAGCAGATATTCACCCTCCAGTGTAAACTGGGTAACCAGGGCAATCAAAACACCTGCAACCGGGACCCCGATTAGATTATAAAGTAAAAATTTAATGCTGGAAAGGCGATTTCGAAAATTCCTGAATAGATAGACAAGGTATTGTTTTTCTATGCCGGGCAGCCCTGAACCGTAAACGGGCAGTGGTTTTATTTCGGAATCAATTTCACCGGACTCTTTTTCGGATTCTGCTCTCCAGGCATCGTACCATGTTCCCGGAGCGATCTGTCGTTGATCACTAACTGATCCGTCCGAACGGATTTTTTTAGTTTCGACTACCTTGATTACCTCCTCTGCACTGATCACATCCGATTTTGGTTTAATGTAATAGTAAGGCAATAAACCCGTATTCCTGAAAAATGACAGGGAGGCCATCGGCGGACCGTTAAAAATCATGTATCCATCGCTGTCTATTAACCAGACCTTATCGAACATGTTGTAAATTTCCGAGGTGGGTAGCTGGGAGGTTAGTATAATCAGTTTTCCTTTCCTGGCTTCCTCTTTCAGAATACTAAGAAGTCGTTTGGAGTCGGAAAAGGATAGTCCTGAGAGGGGCTCGTCCAGTAAGAGGATATATGGGTTCCGGATCATCTCAATGGCAATCCGGAGGCATATTCGCTGAAAATCGTTTATTTTATGATTTATATAGGTCCCTGCTTTTATGTCCCGTATTTGTGTGAGCGACCATTTTTCAAGTGTTTCAATCACTCTTTTTTCAATATCCGCCATGTCCATGTTTCCCAAAGAAAGATGGGCCTGGTATAGAAGATTTTCATATATGGTGAGATTGGCGAATTCAATATGGGAGTGTGACACATACCCCATCAAAGGTTTTAGCCGGTAACTGTTTTCTACCACATTTGTACCGTTAATACAGAGTTGCCCCTCAAGAGGGTTTATTTGATTGGATATAAGTTTTAATATGGTAGACTTTCCAACCCCATTATTCCCGACAATGCCGATTATCTGTCCCGATTCTTCACAAAAAGAGAAGCGCTTAATACTATAATTGGTCTTATGATGTCTGTAAAACAGATCTTTGCCCGAAAGAATTATTTTTTGGGTGCTAACTCCAAAATTCTCCTCCACCTCGTCAAAAGTAACAGACTCATGGCCTTCAAACTGCAGTATGTCTTTTCTTCTGAAACTATAAAAATATCCGGGATAAGTTTTATTCTCATTAATATAGAGATTGTGATCTCCATCGAAAATAAATGCAATGAAATGATAATTATCAAAAAAATGGAAACGAATACCGGATCTCACTTTTTCGCGAAACCTTTTTAATTTATCAGCTTTTGCATAGGGCAGGTTTTCCTTTACCCATTCTCCTTCAAGTTCCTCACTGCTGTCTGTTTCTTCAATCAGTAGTTCTTTTTCAAAATTTTCAGGTGTATTTCCAAAAATAAAATCCTCACATTCCCTAAGGTCTTCATCTTTAATATTCAGACTTTTACCGAGTTCTTTTACATGAGTGGCAAAAATTTCATTTTTGTCGTTTTTCAGTTTATTGAATTCCAGGAGAGACATTATCGCAAGTATTCTTTCCTGAAGATAAAGATTTTCCTGGGCTTTCTGTCCCGCCTCAAGAATAAGATGCCGCTGGATCTTTGTGATATTTTCAGTTTCTGTATATGTATTTGAGCTCAATTCAAAAAAATATTTTCCTGAATACCTATTGTATATCTTTAGGCATTCCTCAACCGGATAGGAAATTCCGGCCCTGGTAATATAATCTTCCAACTTGATTTTAATATTTTCAATTTTCCTTCCCGGCAAGGGCAGAAGCAATAATGAAAAGAAGTGCATCAAGGCATCTATAAAGCTCTGACTCATTATTTTAAGCTTGAAATTTAATAATTAGCCCCATTTACAACCGAAATTTACTAAAAAGTATTATTTTTTCTAATAATTAACCAGGTTTCATTTAAAGTATATAATGCTTTATCAATATCCAGTTTCATAACACAGAAATTAAGTTTATTTTTAGGCTCTCATTAACAGATAATAGAAATTATACATATGAAAGTCACTAAATCGAAATTTGGGGAATTAAACGATAAACGGGAAGCCATGCTTTTCACCCTTGAGAATGACAATGGTGTCATGGTAAAAATTACCAATTACGGAGGGATAATCACCGAGCTGCATGCACCCGATAAGCATGGGAATATTTCTGATTTGGTTTTGGGATTTAGCAAGCTGGAACCTTATCTTGGGGAACATCCTTATTTTGGTGCCACTATCGGCAGATATGCAAACCGTATTGCGGATGGGAAGTTTACTTTGAACGGTGAACAGTATCAGCTTGTGGCTAATAACGGCCGTAATCATCTGCACGGTGGAGAGGAGGGTTTTGATAAAAAACTATGGACCGCATATGCCGAGAAATCTACGGGTAAGGTTAGTCTGAAACTGGCTTACGAATCCGCTCACATGGAAGAAGGATATCCGGGAAACCTTCTGGTCGAAGTTGTGTATTCACTCAATAATGCTAATGAATTGATTATTGAATACAGGGCGGAATCAGATCGTGATACCATTATTAATCTTACCAATCACAGTTATTTTAATCTTAATATAGAAAAAGGTGATGTTCTGGGACATTTTCTGCAACTGGATTGCCAGCATTATACACCCGTGAACAGGGATTCTATACCTAAAGGTGATATTAAAAATGTAAAAGGAACAGCTTTTGATTTTACAGTAATGAAGACATTGGGAGAAGATTTTGAAAAACTTGAAAACGGATATGATCATAATTTTGTGATAAATAAAGACGAAGAGAATGATTTTAAATGGTTTGCAAAAGTAGTGGAAAAGGATTCGGGCCGGAAAATGGAAGTGGGTACTACAAAACCCGGAGTGCAGCTCTATACGGCAAATTATGTTGAAAATATTACAGGAAAGGAAGGAATTGTTTATAATCCCCAATCTGCTTTCTGTCTGGAAACTCAGTTTTTCCCCGATTCTCCCAATAAACCGGCTTTTCCATCTGCGGTTTTAAAAAAAGAAGAACATTATATTCAAAAAACAATTTATAAGTTTGGGATTGAGGAATAATACAAAATTTGACGAGGGTTTTTATAACCTGACATTGCTTTTAAAAATATATCTTTAAATGAAATCATCCCTTTTATTATTAAAAAAAAGAACCTGGCTATTTATCTCTTTCGTTTTGTTTACCACAACCACGGAAGCTCAGCAGTTTTGCTCTCACTACCATCCCATGGCTGTAGGAGGATCTTCTATCTCCCCGGGTTATTCGAGCCTGCAGGATTGTTATGATGTAGGGTTCTATGATCTGGATATTGAAGCCTCAGATACTTCAACATTTATTAAGGGAAGGACCCGGATCTATTTTGAAAGCCTAAGCAGAATAGATACGCTGGTTTTTGAACTTGCACAAGCCTTAACTGTCGATTCGGTTTTTCTCAATGGGAAATATGAAGGGAATTTCGAACATGAAAATGATCTTTTATGTGTTTATCCGAAAATCGCCCTGCCTGAAGAATCCTATAATTCTCTGGAGGTTAAATACAGTGGCAGTGGGTCGTCCGGAGGTTTTTTTTCCGGTATTAACAACCGTAGGGACATTGGCTACAATACACAGGTAACCTACACACTTTCAGAACCTTTTCAGTCAAGTTCCTGGTTTCCTGTGAAGCAAAATCTTTCGGACAAAGCCGACTCGGTAAGTGTTCAGATCACAACCGATTCTGGTCTTATGGCCGGGTCCAACGGCCTTCTAAAGAGTAAAGAAATACTACCGGACGGAAGAATAAAATATCATTGGGAATCAAAGTATCCGATAGCTTACTATCTCATTTCCATCGCTGTTGCCGACTATCTGGATTATAGTTATTATGTAAACTGGGAAGATCAGGATGATTCGCTCCTTGTCCAAAACTTTATTTATGATCATCCGGAAATACTAAATAATGAAAAGGAAAAAATTGATAAGACCGGGGATATGCTTTTACTCTTCAGTTCCTTATATGGTGAATACCCGTTTAAAGAAGAGAAATATGGGCATTGTATGGCCCCTATGGGAGGTGGCATGGAACATCAGACCATGACTACCCTCCAGACATTCAATTTTGATCTCGTTTCCCACGAGCTCGCCCATCAGTGGTTCGGAGATAATGTTACCTGTGGAAGCTGGCAGGATATCTGGATAAATGAAGGTTTTGCCTCATATGGTGAATACCTGGCGAGAGAATTTATTCAGGGCCTCCCTGCGGCTGTAAAATGGATGGAGAATGCTCATGATGTTGCAAAAACCAGCCGTGAAGGAAGTATTTATCTTACCGAAGATGAAGCAAAAAATGTATCCAGGATATTCAGTTTTGCCCTATCATATAAAAAAGGAGCGGCAATTTTGCATATGCTGAGAAATGAGATAAATGATGATACCTTATTCTTCCGGATATTCCGGGAGTTTCAGTCAGCCTACCAAGATTCCGTTGCTCTGGCAGATGACTTTCTCAATACAGTTAATCAGGTAACCGGCGACGATTATTCATGGTTCTTCGATCAATGGTATTACGGCAAAGGCTTCCCTATAGTCCAGGCAACATGGAAGCAACGTTACGACAGTCTTTTTATTGACATTTATCAGGGTACCACGACTGAAGAAACCGGTTTTTTTCGTATGCATCTGGACTTTCTGATCGAATTTTCCGATGGCTCTGATACACTCATACGCACTCTGATAGATGAGCCTGAAAAAAGTCTTGCATTTCATCTTGAGAAAAAAATGGTGAGTATACAAATCGATCCGCTTAGCAAGATCCTTATGACTTCTACTATTTATGAATATATTCCTGAAAATAAGGCTATTGAAGTAAGTCCAAATCCATTCCGGGATGTCCTCTATCTTAATTTTCAGGATAAGAATTCAGTGAAATCTGTCCTTATAACAAATCTGAAAGGTCAGGTTATTTATGATTCAAATCTGGGTGAAGTCAGATCAGCAGAACTGGACCTTGCTAACCTTACGGATGGCATATACCTAATGGTGATAAAATACGGAAACGAAAGGAATGCAATGCGAATTGTAAAGCTATAAGGAAAACACTTGAAAATACCTTTAGATCCTCTTCACTCCGTCGCCTACCTCAGCAACATAAAATTCAGCAATCAGGCCGGTTTTGTTATAGTATTCCTTTCCTACTTCTGTACGGAAATCTGAAATGGCATCCTCCTTTATCAAGCTTACCGTGCAACCTCCAAAACCTGCGCCAGTCATTCTGGAGCCTAGTACACCTTTTATCTTTCTTGCTTCATCAACGAGGCTGTCCAGTTCTGTTCCGGTTACTTCATAATCTTCCCTGAGAGAGTCATGCGATTCATTCATAAGCTTGCCAAAATCTCCGAGACGGTTTTCTTTCAGTGCGTCAATGGCAAGAAGCACCCTGTTATTTTCGAAGATCACATGTTTTGCCCTGCGAAAAATAATATCATCCTTAATAAGTCCTTTTTTATCCATGAAACTCTCAAAGCTCAGAACGCTAAGGTTCTCAAGAGGGGTATCCTTGCTGAGCATCTCAACAGCGCTTTCACACTGGCTTCTCCTTTCGTTATATTTCGAATCGGCCAGGCCGCGACGTTTATTGGTATTCGAAATAATAAGCTTATATCCGTTCATTTTCAGAGGAACCTTATCATACTCCAGCGTAGCGCAGTTCAGAAACAATGCATGGTCCTTTTCTCCCATCGTCACGGCAAACTGATCCATGATACCGCAATTAACACCCACAAATTCATTTTCAGCTTTTTGACACAGCTTAACCAGGTCCATTTTTTCAAAACCGAGTTCGAAAATTTCGTTCAGGGCAAAAGCAGTTACAGTTTCTATCGAGGCAGAGCTGGAAAGACCAGCGCCATTAGGAATGTCTCCTGAAAAAAGAAAATCTAGCCCTGTGAAATTTATACCACGGGAGTTAAACTGATCGATTACTCCCAGGGGGTAATTGTACCAGTGATTATTTTTCTTTAGCTGTTTTATGGAGACTGGGATCTCAGCTCTGTCATCGAAATTAGTTGTAGCAAACCGGTAATTATCAAGATTATTCTTTCTTATGATCAGTTTGGTTCCGAAATCAAGAGCACAGGGGAAAACATATCCTCCGTTATAATCGGTATGTTCGCCAATCAGATTTACTCTTCCCGGGGAAAAAAAAGCCTCAGCTTCATTATTTGTTTTTCCGTAAATTTCAATAAATTCTTTTTTCAAATCTTCAGTTTTCATAAATAAGGTATTTGTTGTCAAAAATCAAAATTAAAAATTTAAGGAGATAGAACAATTTTAATTTGATATAAACTTGCTTTTTGATAAAGAGAAAAAAAATTATCTTTAAAGATTCTTAAGCTATACAGTTAAAAAGATTATGAAACAAACCTTATTACTCATTGTTCTGACTGTTATTTTTTTTACGGGAAGTTCTCAGGACGAGATGCCTCTTGATCATTATGTTTATGAAGACTGGAAGCAACTTGAAAATCCGGAGTTCTCACCGGATGGAAGGTTTATCTTTTATGAAATAGTTCCTCAAAAAGGTGACGGGATTCTTGTTGTAAGGGATCTGAAGAAGGAGGTCACTGATACCATTCATAGGGGATATAATGCGAGATTTGATCATAAATCCGGCATGCTTGTTGGTTTGATAAAAGTTCCTTCGGATTCTGTCCGGGCTGCCAAAAAAGCAAAAAGAGAGAATCGTCAGATGCCAGAAGACTCACTATTTATTATGGATCTTAAAACAGGTGCTATTGACAAAATCGCTAATGTCCGGTCCTATAAACTTAGTGAAGAGGAGAGAAATCTGCTTGTTTACCATCATTCATTCGTATCCGGGGAGGTATCGCAAGAAGATATTCCGGAGAATGAGGAAAAGGAAGAAAAATCTGACAAACTCAGAAAACAGTTTAAGCCTGCCGATCTTGTTATTTTTGATCCTATGAATAGTAATTCTCAGCGATATGAGAATGTGGTCTCTTATTCCCTTTCCAAAAGCGGCAAACTTGTGGGTTTTCATCAGCTTTCTCCTGATACATCTCTTTTTTCAGTGATTTATGCTCTGACATCAGATGATAACGTACTGGAAATCTGTCACGAAGGAGAAGGAATTGCAGATAAGATTGTCTGTGATGATTCAGGAAAAAAACTGGCCTTTCTTTTTGCCGGGGATACTTCGGTTGTTGCAGGACTTGATTTACATTACTGGGAAATCGGCAAGAATGCCTCGGAGGTGGTAGTTGACAGCTCGGGAGCTTCTCTCACTGAAGAAATGTTTGTGAATAAGTACGGTGAACTGTATTTTTCCGGAAATTCCGAAAGATTGTTTTTTGGAAGCTCTCCTATGCCGCCAAAAGCCCCTGAAGACACCCTCCTTGATGATGAAAGAGTATCATTGGATATCTGGAGCTGGGAGGATCAGCTTCTTCAGCCTATGCAGAAAAAGCAACTGGAGAAGGAGAAAAAACGGACCTGGCTTGCCTATTATGATATTAACCGTGAAAAACCTGTGCAATTGGCCGGAGACAGCCTAAGGGATATTGTAACAATGCATAAAGGAGACGGTAACGTGATGCTGGGGTTTATTGACAGTCATTACGGGAAAATCCTGTCATGGGAAGGTTTGCGATATAAAGATGTGTACTTCGTAGATCCGGAAAACGGAGACAAAAAATTACTTGAAAAGAAGCTTTCTGCCACAATAAAATTATCGCCTTTCGGGAATTACCTTCTTTATTATTCCATGACTGATAGTACATGGTATTCTGTAGCTATATCCACAGGAGAAAAAAATGATCTTACGGAGAAGATTTCTCCTAACTTTCATAATGAAAGAAATGATATTCCTATGCCCCCACGCAGTTATGGATTTGCTGGGTTTACAGAAGATGATGAATATGTGCTCTTATATGATCGCTATGATATCTGGATGGTTGATCCTTCAGGAAAAAAAATACCTAAAAACCTTACTCTTGGCCAGGGAAGAGAGACACGAACAAGGTTTCGTTATGAAAAGCTTGATAAGGACGAATATTATATTGACCTGAACAAACCTCTCTATTTTTCGGCATTTAATGAGGAAAGCATGGAAGCGGGATTTTACCGCTATACCAAAGCTAAACTTAGCCGGCTTCTTTTCTCCGGTCACGAATATACAGGACTCATCAAAGCAGAAAATAATGAGGTTTTTGCCTTCAGAAAAGGTAATTTCCGGAAATATAATGATTTATATGTAGCAAATAAAGGAATGAATTCAGTACGTCAGATATCAAATACCAATCCGCAACAGGATAACTTCCTATGGGGAGATGTGAGAATGGTTAACTGGGTATCTTTTAACGGTGACCGCCTGAAAGGACTACTTTATACTCCGGAAAATCTGGATGAAAATAAAAAATATCCATTGTTGGTATATTTTTATGAAAGATCCTCAGAAAAACTTAACAGACATATCATACCTGCTCCGAGCCGGAGTATCATTAATCCTTCCTTTTGTACCAGTAACGGCTATGTGGTTTTTGTTCCTGATATTGTATACCGGGAAGGCTATCCGGGGCAGAGCGCCTATGATGCAGTTATTTCCGGAACTCAGGCCATGGTCGAACGCTATGATTTTATTGACAGCGAACGTATGGGCCTTCAGGGACAAAGCTGGGGAGGATACCAGATTGCATGGCTGATAACCCAAACCAATTTATTTGCCGCGGCAATGGCCGGTGCTCCGGTAAGTAATATGACAAGCGCATACGGCGGCATAAGATGGGGATCCGGAATGAGCCGGATGTTTCAGTATGAAAAAACCCAGAGCCGCATTGGAGGTACTTTATGGGATAAAATGAATCTATATCTTGAAAATTCCCCCTTATTCCACGCCACGAGAATTGAAACTCCTCTTCTGATAATGCATAATGACAATGATGGAGCTGTACCCTGGTATCAGGGGATAGAGATGTTTGTAGCCATGAGGAGACTTGATAAACCGGCATGGATGCTCAGCTATAACGGTGAAGAGCATAACCTCACAAAGTGGCCGAATAGAATTGATCTGGATATCAGGATGATGCAGTTTTTCAGTCATTTCCTGAAAGGAGAAAAGATGCCCGACTGGATGGAAAAAGGTGTTCCGGCAATAAATAAAAATAAGGTGACCGGCCGTCAGCTCCTTGAAGCTCCTTCAAAGCCATAATTTTTTCATTTGTATTAGCATCGTATAAAAACTGTCAAAATTGAGCAAGAAAAATCATTTTATAAGTAAGGGATTATATTATTATTATGCTTTTCTTATTATAGGGATCATTTTTATCTATTCCACCACCAAGGTGGAAAGTTTTCTGATCATAAACCGCTGTCATTCAGGATTTATGGATACTATTATGCCATATATTACTTTCCTGGGTGATGGTTTTTTTGCGGCAATTATTGCTCTGGTGTTTTTAATTTACCGTATACGATACGGTATCTATCTTGCTTTATCTTTAATAGTTTCAGGAGTGATAGTTCAGTTGCTTAAACGTCAGGTTTTTGGCTCAGAACTGCGCCCTGTTGCATATTTCAGAGAGATTGGTATTGAAATCTATACAATTCCCGGATTTGACCCACCACTTATGTTTTCTTTCCCATCCGGACATACCACAACTGCTTTTGCCTGTTTTGTCGGCATCTCTTTTTTAGTAAGACAATGGTATTTAAAATTATTTTTATTGCTGATCGCTATAAGTATAGGATATTCAAGGGTTTACCTGGCTGTCCATTTTCCTGTTGATGTTATCGCAGGCTCCTTAATTGGTGTGTTATCATCCTATATCTTTTATATTTGGGTTTTTAAATGGAAAAAATCCTGGTTGGATATATCTTTGAGTGCGAGAATCTTTAAACCGAAAGGAAAATGAAAATTACATCAGGAATAGCTTATTTAATAGCCATTCTGGCCGGCTTATTATTGTTTATACCCTTTTTGGGCGGAGTGCATTTGTTCGACTGGGATGAGATTAATTTTGCGGAATCTACCAGGGAAATGCTTGTCACAGGTAATTTTCTGACCGTACAGATCAACTATGAAGCTTTTTGGGAGAAACCTCCCTTGTTTTTCTGGCTACAGCTTTTATCAGTAAAACTATTTGGATTGAATGAATTCGCAATGCGTTTTCCCAACGCAATCGCCGGTATTCTAAGTCTTATTGTAATATTTCGGGTCGGAAGAAGAATAATTGATGAAAAATTCGGCCTTTTCTGGATGCTGGTTTATAGCGGAAGTATTTTACCTTTTTTTTATTTTAAATCCGGGATAATCGATCCCTGGTTTAATCTTCTGACCTTTTTGGGCATTATTCATTTCAGTTATTATTTCATTTTCCAGGAAAATAAGCGAAAGAATCTTATGTTTTCAGCAATTTTCATGGGTCTTGCCATAATAACCAAAGGACCTGTGGCTTTACTGGTGCTGATCCTTGTGTTTTTAGTATACCTTGTTATGGTGAAAGCCCGGATAAATACAAATCTTAAGGATGTGCTGCTTTTTATCGTTCTGCTTATTCTTGTTGGTAGTTCCTGGTTTATTCTGCAGATGATGAATGGCAACCTGGACATTATCCGGGATTTTATCGTTTATCAGCTACGTTTATTCAGCACTGAGGATGCAGGCCATGGTGGGTTCTTTCTATATCATTTTGTGGTATTGTTCCTTGGTGTTTTTCCGGCATCCATATTTGCATTGCCGGCATTATTTGGTTCCATACTTGAGTTTTACCGTTCCAAATCCTTCGGCCTTTGGATGAGAATCCTTTTCTGGGTTGTTCTGATATTATTCACCATTGTTGATACCAAGATCGTTCATTATTCTTCCCTGTGTTATTTTCCGCTTACCTTCCTTGGAACAAAAATGATTTTTCGTATTATTCAGCATAAAAAGGTGTTTCATAAATACATGAAAATCTTGATAATACTTATCTCATTTATTTTTTCACTTGCTGTTGTTCTGATAACCTTAGTTGGAAAATATAATTACAGATTCCCACTCGAAAATTGGATCGACGACCCCTTTGCAATTGCCAATCTTAAGGCTGATGTACACTGGTCGGGTTACGAGATGCTCATTGGAATTCTGTTTTTTATTGTCATAATGTTTAACATGTTCGTATCGAAAAAGATAATTCCCAGGATTCTGGGATTGTTTGCATCAGTTATTTTTTTTACTTATAGTACAATTTTATTTATCACACCAAAGATAGAGGCATATTCTCAGCGGGCCGCAATTGAATTCTATAAGACACTGGAAGATAAAGACGTATATGTCGCCACCCTTGGATTCAAATCCTATGCCCATCTTTATTATTCCAGGGTCCAACCTTATGATAATCCCCGTGCTGCAGAAACTGAATGGTTGTTAACCGGTGATATCGATAAACCTGCTTATTTTGTATTTAAGGTCCATAGAAAAGATAAATACCTGGAGGAATATCCTCATCTTAAAGTTTTGTATAAAAAAAACGGATTCGTATTTACTAAACGTTCAGAATGATTAAAAATAAAAAAATTACGGTTGTTCTGCCTGCCTATAATGCGGCAAAAACACTTAAAATGACTTATGATGAAATCCCTTTTGATATTGTGGATGAGGTAGTCCTGGTAGACGATAAGAGCAGTGACGAAACAGCTGCAGTTGCTGAACAATTAGGGATAAAGCATGTAATAATCCATGAATATAATATGGGTTACGGGGGAAATCAAAAATCTTGCTATAATAAGGCATTAGAACTGAATTCGGATATTGTCATCATGCTTCATCCTGATTATCAATATACTCCCAGACTAATTCACTCCATGGCCTGGCTTATTGCAAATGATGTTTATGAAGTTGTACTGGGGTCCAGAATACTGGGTAACGGAGCATTGAAGGGGGGAATGCCTGTCTACAAGTATGTAGCGAATCGTATACTGACGCTATTTCAGAATATGGTGATGAATCAGAAATTATCGGAATACCATACAGGTTTCCGGGCATTTTCGGCCAAGGTTCTCAGGACTATTGATTATAGTGTAAACTCGGATGATTTCGTTTTTGACAACCAAATGCTGGCGCAAATATTTAATGCTGGTTTTGAAATCGCTGAGATCACCTGCCCCACAAAATATTTTAAAGAAGCTTCTTCTATCAACTTCAGGAGAAGTTCTACCTATGGAATGGGTGTGATAAAAACTACTTTTGCTTATTTCATGCATAAAGCAGGTATTGCAAAATTCAAAATGTTTAATATAAATCCTAAAACCACAAAAAATTGATTATTCAATCCTTATCTTATCCCCGCGCTGCTCTGATCGGTAATCCTTCAGACGGTTATTATGGAAAGACCATCGCTTTTTTGTTTAAAAACTTTAAGGCTAAAGTGGTATTATATGAATCTCCTGAACTTGAGATATTACCATCAGATTATGATTCAGCTGTTTTCAGAAATATTAAAACCCTTGCTGATGATGTAAATCTCTATGGATATTATGGGGGGATCAGGTTACTGAAGGCTGCGATTAAAAAATTTTATGACTATTGTGTGGATAATAATATTGCTCTGGAGGCCAGGAATTTCACCATCCGGTATAGCTCAGATATTCCTTTCAGGCTAGGCTTGGCTGGTTCGAGCGCAATTATTACCGCATGTATAAGAGCACTGATGAGATTTTTCTCGGTCGAGATTCCACGTCCATTAATGGCAAACCTGGTTCTGTCGGTCGAAACACAGGAACTGAAAATTTCCGCCGGTCTTCAGGACAGGGTTGCTCAGGCATATGAGACTCCTGTTTTTATGGATTTTGATGAAAAAACAATGAAGCGGCAAGGCTATGGTAATTATCTGGAAATTCCTGCTAAAAAGTTTCCTGATCTTTATATTGCCTACAGGAGAGATCTTTCAGAGGGCTCGGAAGTCTTTCATGATAATTTCAGGGAAAGATATAATATAAGAGATAAATCTGTACTCGGGGCAATTGAAGAATGGAAAAACCTGACAGATGAAACCTATGAAGCTTTGCTCAGGGGAGACAGAAAAAGAATCGCTGATTTGATGAATAAGAATTTTGATATTCGAAAATCGGTAATGAACTTAAGTCCGAGAAACCTTCAAATGGTTGAAATTGCCAGGAAGACAGGAGCCTCTGCGAAATTTACCGGGTCGGGCGGGGCAATAATAGGTACTTACGAGGATTATAGCAGTTTACAGGAGTTGAAAGTCCGGCTTGGTGAAATAAATGTGGATTTGATCATTCCTGAAATTGTAAAAGAAACGGAAACAGGAGATATTCTTGATACGGATTAATTTTTTTGTATTTCATTATTAGCTTTTACCTTTGCGGCTGTACATTTTTTTTTCATCTCCGAACTAAAGTGGAGGCTGTGTAAAATTTAAAAGAAATATCAAAATGATAAAGAAAGCGATAATACCGGCAGCAGGCTTTGGAACCCGGTTTTTACCTGCTACCAAATCCCAGCCAAAAGAGATGCTGCCGATTGTCGATACGCCAACCATTCAAAGAGTTGTTGAAGAAGCCGCAGAATCAGGACTAACCGATATTCTGATGATTATCGGGAAAGGTAAAAGGTCGATTGAGGAACATTTCGACAGAAATTATGAACTCGAAATGCAACTGGAAGAGAAAAATAAGATCAAAGAGTTGAAACTGATTAAAAATATTACGGATCTTGCAAATATCCACTTTATCTGGCAAAAAGAACTCAATGGTCTCGGCGATGCCATAAGATACGGCAAATATCATGTTAATAACGAACCTTTCGCGGTTCTTCTGGGAGATACTCTTATTGAATCGAATAGTGAACTTCCTGTCACCAGGCAATTAATGGAAGTATACAATAAATATGAACGATCGGTTGTAGCCCTGGAAGCAGTCGATCCCCAGGTTGTATCCCGTTACGGAGTTATTGATGGAAATGAAATATCTGATAATATCTACACCGTAAACAATTTTATAGAAAAACCTGAAGTAGAGGAAGCTCCATCAAATCTTGCCATTGCTTCCAGATATATTTTTACCCCGGAAATTTTTGATTATCTGGAAAAGGTGAAGCCCGGAAAAAATGATGAAATCCAGTTGACAGATGCTATGCAGATGATGGTAAAAGACCATGACATGTATGGCCTGAGTTTTGATGGAGTAAGGCACGATATCGGAAATAAACTTGACTTCCTGAAAACAAACGTTATTTACGGTCTCAAAAGAAAAGATTTCGGAGAAGAGTTCAGGGAATGGCTGAAGTCACTTTTAGTCGACTTGGATTAGTGAAAATGAATAATTTTTTGTAATTTTCGACCTCTGAAAAACATTCATCAATAAAATACAGATTAAAATGAAAAATGGATTTTTATTTTTAGTTGCAATTGCGTTTTTAGCAATTGTTTCGTGTGCGGACACGAATAAGACTTCCGAACCAGAATGGCAGTATTTGTATGAGGGAGAAGACCTCTCCGGATTTATTCAAAGAGGCGGGGAAGCTATTTTTGAGGCAAAAGATTCGCTGATTATAGGTACAACTGTATGGGATACCCCAAATAGTTTTTTATGTACAAGGGATAATTACAGCGATTTCATTCTTGAAATGGACTTTAAAGTGGCTCCCGATATGAATTCAGGCGTACAAATACGGTCCGAGTCTGATCCCGGTTACATGGATGGCCGTGTTCATGGTTACCAGGTTGAGATTGATCCCTCCGACCGTGCTTTTACCGGTGGAATTTATGATGAGGCAAGACGCGGATGGTTGTATCCTCTCAATGCACCTGAGAATGAAGAGGCAAGAAAAGCATTCAAACAAGGTGAATGGAATCATTTTAGAGTTGAGGCAATTGGGAACCGTATAAAAACCTGGCTGAATGGTGTGCCTGTATCAAATCTTGTTGATGAAATGACAAGTTCCGGTTTTATAGCTCTGCAGGTACATTCCATCAGAGATTCCTCTGAAATAGGTGATCAGATCATGTGGAAAAACATACGCATTGCAACTGAAGATCTTGATAAATACAGTCAGGAAACTACGGCAATGGAAAGATCATACCTTATAAATGAATTAACAGAAAATGAAAAAGAAGAAGGCTGGAAGCTTCTCTTTGACGGAGAAAGTACGGAGGGTTGGAGAAGTGCTTACGGTGAAGGTTTTCCTGAAAAAGGCTGGATAATTGAGGACGGCTTGCTTACTGTCGTTGAATCGGGAGGCGCTGAATCTCAACATGGTGGCGATATTGTGACGGTTGACGAATATTCGGATTTTGACCTTCGCCTGCAGGTTAAATATACAGAAGGAGCCAATTCAGGTGTTAAATATTTCGTTACTGAAAAAGAGGAAGGCGTAACCGGTTCGGCAATTGGCCTTGAATTCCAGATTCTTGACGACTTTAACCATCCGGATGCAAAGCTTGGGAACCATGAAGGCAGCCGGACCCTGGGTTCGCTCTATGATTTGATAAAAGCTGAAAATAAAAGAAGGGCAGGAGTGGGGAACTGGAATAATGTAAGAATAGTTTCTGATGGAATGCATGTCGAACACTGGCTGAATGGATTCAAAGTTCTTGAATATGAACGGGGAAGTGAAAGGTTCCGACAGCTGGTTGATGAAAGTAAGTATAAAAACTGGGAGAATTTCGGTGAAGCTGAATCCGGACATATTCTTTTACAGGATCATGGAGACAGGGTTTCTTTTAGGAGCATTAAGATATTGGAGCTGAATAAGTAGTGTCTGGCCATAATGTCCGATATACTCAGTGAGACTATGATTTTGGTTTTCAAAATCATTTAGTCGAACTGATCCCGTCCCGAAAGCTTTCGGGAGATAGTCGAGGGATCTCATGGATTTAGCGGTATTTCCCGGAGTACTGTGGACAGGCGTGCCCGCGTTCGCATGAAGCTTTCCGCGAGCGCAGAGTAGCTTCTACGCTCACGGAAAGCTTCAGCGACAGGGTGCGGTTGCGAAGCTCGTTATCACTCGGTTCTGCACGCCTTGATCTAGAACATTCTGAATCAGACACTAACTGGTGTCTATCTATCTTTAGGCGGACAGCCTTGATCTCGATCATATTCTTCGCTGAGCTCACCGCCATTTGGCGGATTCAGAAATCCGGTGATTCTTAACAATATTCTACTATGAGAATGATCCTGGTACTATTATTTGTTTTGCTGATCTCCTGTGGAAGGGAAACTCCGGTTACTGAAGACCAATCCACATTCCTTGATATCAGTAATACCCATCCTGCTTACTGGAGTTATGGGGGCGAAAACATACTTTTGCTGGGCGGATCTGTCGAAGACAATTTATTCCAGATACCTGAACTGGATGAAGAACTTGAAAGATTAAGTTCTGCTGGCGGTAATTACGTGAGAAATACAATGTCTTCAAGAGATGAAGGAAATCTTTGGCCTTTTGCCCGAAATGAAAATGGCTTGTACGACCTGAATAAATGGGATGAAGAGTATTGGAACCGGTTTTCCCGTTTTCTTGAAAAGACGTATGAAAAGCGAATTTTCGTTCAAATCGAAGTCTGGGCTACCTTTGATTTCTACAGGTCAGAGTGGAGCAGAAATCCATATAATCCAAAAAATAATGTAAATTACAATCAACGAAGATCAAAACTTTCTGATACTGTTGATACACATCCTGTCTTTACAGAAAATAATTTTTTCCGTTCGGTTCCTTCCCAAATGGCTATAGCTCCTGTTTTGTGGTATCAACAGCAGTTTGTAAATAAATTATTGTCCTATTCACTTAAATACGATCATTTACTATATTGTATGGATAATGAGACTTCCGTTACCTCCGATTGGGGGAAATTCTGGGCAAATTATATCAGATCCAAAGCCAGGGAAGAAGGCAGGACCGTGCATACGACTGAAATGTGGGATCCACATGAGTTAAGTCATGCTTTTCATGCCGAAACCTTCGATAATCCGGACATTTTCACTTTTGTCGACATTTCACAGAATAATCATAAATCATCTGACGAGCACTGGTATAATGGGATTACTCAGCTGAATTATCTTGAAAAAACAGGAGTAAGGAGGCCTGCAAATAATGTTAAAATTTACGGAAATGACGGAGGCCGTCATAAAACAACCCGTGACGGGATTGAAAACTTTATCCGGAATGTGCTTATGGGTTGTGCATCAGCAAGATTTCATCGGCCCACATCCGGACAGGGGCTAAATGATATTGCCGTTGCCGTGATTGGATCCATGCGGGAACTAACCGGAAAAATGATATTTTATGATGGAAGGGCTGCGAACAATCTTTTATCCGGCAGGGAAAAAGGAGAGGCTTATTGCAGAGCTATGGAAAACATCGAATATGCAATATATTTCTCTGAAGGGGGAGAAGTGAGTATTGATCTGAGTAAGTTCCGGGGAGATCCTTCACTTATCTGGCTAAATGTTCTTGAAAATAAATGGCTTTATGAAGAATCACTTGATAAGGACGTGATAAATATTAAAACTCCCGGAACCGGTCATTGGATAGCATTGATAAAATAGAGGCATTCTCTGAAGGTGTCCGGTTGCAATAAACCAGATACTCAATAAAGAAATAAACTAACTATAAGTAAATCTATTTCAGTGGGATCTCTCTTTTTTCCTTATAACTTTTTCTGGCCACTTCTATTATCCTGATCACATTTGCTGCTTCACCGGGTTTTACTTTTAGTTCCGCATTATTACGAATGCACTGGTGAATGTTTTCATAAAATGCAGGATAGTTACCGGGAATGGTCTCGATATTTCCCTCATAGTGCAGATTTCCCATATTTGTGTTCAGCAGTCCCCAATCGTCGGGATTTTCTTCACCCCAACCTTCAAAAGAGGGGAGGTAACCATCCTTAAGGTCCTGTTCCTGAGGATCTATTCCCCATTTCAGAAAGGAGCCTTCGGTTCCATGAAGAATGTATCTGGGTCCCGGCTCTCTCACCAGGTAACTGCCCCGTGTCATCACTTTTATATGATCATAGCGTAAAATAACATCAAAACTGTCGTTTACATTTCCACCATCGCGTAATATTCTGAGATCTGCATAAACAGATTCCGGCATACCAAAGAGCACCAAGGCCTGGTCAATCATATGCGAACCAAGGTTAAAAAGTATTCCGGCTCCCGCATCGGCCGATTCCTTCCAAGTATCCTCCTGGATGAAATTTCTGTAGCGGTCAAAATGAGATTCGTAATCGACCAGTCGTCCAAGCATTTCCTTTTTTATTACCTCCTGAACAGTGAGAAAATCACTATCCCATCTACGGTTTTGAAAAACAGATAACAACAGGTCTTTTTTTTCTGAGATCTCCATGAGTTCAATAGCCTGCTCATAGCTTTGCGTAAAAGGCTTTTCAACCACTACGTGTTTTCCGGCTTCCAGTGCCATCTTTGCAAAAGGAAAATGCAGTGGGTCGGGAGTTGTTATAACAATTAATTCAATTTCACTATCCTTACAAAGATCTTTAAAATCCCTCACTATTTCAGCTTCAGGAAATGACTTTCTGCTGTTCTGCTGATGTCGTTCAACAATTTTCGTAACGGAAAAAGCCGGATTTGTTTTTAGGAGAGGTCCATGAAAGACCATTGAGGACATACCATAAGATGCAAGCCCTGTTTTAATCGGATTACTCATAAATTTTGCTAATTTTGATGCCGTCAAATATAAAAAAACCAAAACAATTTTTGGTTGATTTTTTCAAGGTTTAAGGTTTTTTATTAAAATATGATCGCATACAGAAGTTTATTTGCCATGGGCACACGACTGGAAATGGTATTGCCAGGGGTGGATAATGAAATAGCAGACAAGATCTTTGAAGTGATTAGAGAAGATATAGACAGACATGAGAAAATGTTATCTATTTACATTGAAGATTCTGAATTTTCAGGGATAAATCAAAATGCAGGGAATGCTCCCCACAAGGTTTCATCCGAATGTTTTAAATTGATAACCTCCCTGATAACCTATCATAAACTTACAAATGGTTGTTTCGACCCTACTCTGGGTTTTGTTAAAAACGATCTTTTCGAACCTGAAGATGAGGAAATACAGCTGATCACTAAAATTGACATCCATAACAGAATTGGACTGGATTTTGATAATCATACTGTTTCATTTCGGATACCGGGAATAAAACTGGATTCCGGTGCTTTTGGCAAAGGTTATGCATTGGATTCCCTCAAAAAGATACTTTTGTCCTATAAAATTAATAATGCATTTATTAGTTTTGGCGATAGTTCCGTTATGACTATCGGAAAGCATCCTGCCGGTGAATTTTGGAAAATTGGAATACGGGACCTGGCTGATGAAAGGAGCAATGCATGGATATTCGAAATGAATGATGGGTCTGTTTCAACCTCAGGCAATACAATAAACAACCGACGGAAAAACATGGGAGGTCATATTTTTAATCCTCAGAATTCTTCATTCGAAGAGCGGCAGGCAGTTGTAAGTGTGAAAGGACCTTCAGCTTTTGAGACAGAAATATTATCGACTGCTTTGTTTGTAGCAAACAGGGACTACAGGAAGGAAATAATGAATAATTTCCCACAATATAAGGCCGTAGAATTAGTTTATTCAGTAGAAGAAAATAAAACCTTAGTTTCAGAAATTAAATAAGTGACAATGACAAAAAATCTCAAAACCAACAGGAGGGATTTTATTAAAACTTTTTCATTAGTGGCTGGAGCTTCCATGATTGCCAGTCAAATGCCCTGGCTGGATAGAGTTAATGCACAGGATGCCGACAGGGTCATTAAGCTTGGCATTATCGGACCCGGTTCACGTGGGCGGTATCTTCTTCTGCATTTGCTTGAAATTCCAAATGTCGAAATTACCTGCTTTTGTGATAATTATGAACCTAATTTTTTGAAGGCTCAACACATGATTGGTCCCCATGCAAGAGGTTATACCGATTATAAAGAGATGCTTGAAAAGGAAGACATTAATGGAGTGATCATTGCGACACCACTTTACGAACACGCACGAATGACGGTTGATGCGCTTGATGCCGGCATCCATGTTTTTTGTGAGAAGTCATTGGCTAAAACTTATGAAGAGGCCAATGCTATGGCAAAAGCACATAAAAGAAACAATAAGATCCTGATGCCGGGACACCAGCGGATGTTTGACCTAAAGTATCAGCAGGCATATAAGATGATCGCTGATGGAAAACTCGGAGAAATTACCCATATCCGGGCTTTCTGGCATAGAAATAACGACTGGAGAAGACATGTCCCTTCTCCTGAACTCGAAAAAAAGATCAACTGGAGGCTATATCATGAATTTTCCCTTGGTCTGGTAACAGAACTGGCATCTCATCAGGTGCAGGTGGCCAATCAGATCCTGGGAGAAGTACCCGAATATGTTACGGGTTCCGGAAGTATAAATTACTGGAAGGATGGCAGGGAAGTATTTGACAACATCAATATGATTTATAAATATCCCGGAGGAACTCATCTGGTGTATGATTCAAATATTTCAAATAAGCATTATGGTCTGGAAGAACAGATCATGGGACCGCTGGGAACAATGGAACTTGAAAAAGGAAAGATGTTTGAAGAGTTCCCGCCACCAGCTCCTGCAGTTTTGCAGTTGATAAATCACATGGAACATAAGTTTTTTGATGCTGTACCTATTGGAGGTGCAAGCTGGGTTCCCGAGACTGCCGAAAGTGCCAAAGGTGATTATATCTATGATGAGGTTCTGGATGATGACGGCAGCAGGATGATGCTTGAAGCATTTGTCAGTTCTGTCCGTGACGATTATGTGGATAGCGAACTGACCAAACAGGGATTTTATTCATCAATTGCAGCTACGATGGCATTTGAGGCTATGATGGAGAATAAAATTGTATACTGGCCTGAAGGCCTTGAATTTTAGTCCCTTAGTGATAAATATATAATCCGGGTTTATAAGAAGTAAAAAGCATATCACATGAAAGATACTATAATTAAAGCTGAGCGTAAAAAGAAGGAGCTTATATTTTTGATTCTTAGTTTTATTGCTGCTTTTCTGTTTAATGTGTATTCGATTATTCGTTACGGTCATTCATTTAAGGAGATTTTAACGCAACTCCATATTGTTTTAATATTAACATTTGTTTTTTATGTTATATTTGCAATACTAAGATTAATATGGTGGTTATTTACACTCATTTACTTAAAGTTTTTAAAATGATGATTAAAAATAGTTTTTGGATTTCAGGGCTGATATTTATTAGCTTTTTGTTTTCGTGTGGAGACAGCAATAAATCGCTTTCAGAAGAAACACCCAGGGTAAAGAATATAATATTTATGATTGGAGACGGGATGGGTGTTGCCCAGGTTTATGCGGCAATGGATAAGTCTGAGAATACAATGGCTATGGAAAAGGCTGAGTTCAGCGGATTATGTAAAACTGGTTCAATTTCCAGTAAAATCACCGATTCGGCTGCGGGAGGTACGGCCCTTGCTACCGGATATAAGACCAGGAACGGAATGATTGGGATGGATACAACCGGACAGATTCTGAAAACTATTCTTGAATATGCTGAAGACAATGGTTTATCTTCCGGCTTGATCTCTACCTCTTCTATAACGCATGCAACACCGGCATCTTTTATTGCGCATCAGCCAAGCCGAAATATGTATGAAGCTATTGCAGCAGACTTTCTGGCAACAGATATTGAAGTTTTTATCGGAGGTGGCTATGATCATTTCGCCAACAGGGAAGATGATCTCAACCTGATCGATTCCCTTAAATCAAAGGGATACTATGTAGCAAGGACAATGGAAGAAGTTAAGCAATCCACTTCCGCTAAACTCGCCGGTCTTTTGGCAGAAGTTCATTTGCCGCCTGCTGCGGAAGGGAGGGATGACATGCTTCCCGAAGCGACAGCCAAAGCACTTGATATTTTAAATAAGAATGAAAACGGATTTTTCCTCATGGTAGAAAGTTCCCAGATTGACTGGGGAGGCCATGCCAACGATATTGATTATGTGGTCACGGAAACTATTGATTTTGATAAGACTATAGATATCGCGCGTGAATTTGCTGAAAAGAATCCCGGTACCCTCGTGGTTGTTACATCAGATCATGAAACGGGTGGTTTAACACTTAACTCAGGAGAAAATGGTGCCATTGCACCCCATTTTGGTACCGGAGGACATAGTGCTGTTTTGGTACCTGTATTTTCTTTTGGTGAGGGAGCAGGGGAATTTTCAGGAATTATGGATAATACGGATTTTTTCCCGAAATTCATGAAATTGTATGGATTCCGGCAATGATCTTTTATAAACCTACAGGGAATTTCAATGGCAGGTTATTGCTGATGCTGGCAATTCTGCCTTTTTTTATTTCCTGCCGGAGCCTTAAAACCTTCCAGCCATCTTCAATAGTGGTTTCCGGGGAAGAGAGGATTTCAGATTTACCTCATGAATTGCATGAAACTTCCGGGCTTGAAATTTTCAGGGATAGTCTTATTTCATTTAATGACAGTGGTGGAGAACCTTCTCTGTATATTTTTTCTCCACTGGCGCCACTCTCTGCAAGGGAAAAACGGATTGCCGGAGTAAAAAATATTGACTGGGAAGATATTGCCAGAGGATCTGAACACTTTTATATCGGGGATTTTGGAAATAATAATGGTAGCCGCGATACCATGGTAATATACCGTTTTCCTATAAATCAGCTTGATTCGAAGGAGCTTAGACCGGAATTAATAAGTTTCACTTTTAAGGAAAAATTAGCTGTTCATAAAAATAAGCCCAGAAATCCTTTCGACTGTGAGGCTATGACAATAATAAATGATTCCGTCTGGCTGTTTACCAAGAATTGGAGAGATAAAACCTCCTGGATATATAAATTTGCGGTCACTCCAGCTCACTACGATCTTGCAGCTTACGATATTCTGGAACCCGGCATGCTGGTTACCGGCGCAGATTACATACCTGAAAAGAAGCTACTTTTTCTGATCGGCTATAAGAATTTCACCCCCCGGATTATGGCTTACAGTTTTAATGGTAATTCATTTGAACCTATATTCCTGTTAAGACTTGGGAATCTTTTTGGGGTGCAGACAGAGGGTATAGTAATAAAAGATAATATCATTTATTTCAGTAATGAAAAGAGTCTTGCTCCCCAGGGATTATACAGAATTTATTATGAGGAAAAATCGAGTCTCTCAAACTCGAATTAAATTCTTTATTTTTGTGCAATGAAATTCAATACTCAATTATTTGAAGACGGGCGTAAGCTTCCTGTTGTTGAAGAATTTTACAGTATTCAGGGAGAAGGATACCATTTTGGCAAACCTGCTTATTTCCTTCGCATTGGAGGATGCGATGTGGGATGCAGCTGGTGTGATACAAAGTTTTCATGGGATCCTGATCTGCATCCTGTTGTTGAGGTGGATTCTATCCTTGATAATATTTATAAATGCCCGGCAAAAGCGGTTGTGGTGACCGGAGGAGAGCCGCTCTTATTTGAGCTGGATTACCTCTGTGATGAATTAAAAAAAAATGACATAGAAACCTTACTTGAAACTTCCGGTTCCCATCGGGTTTCGGGGAACTGGGACTGGATATGCCTCTCACCCAAAAAGACACTTCCTCCGGTAGGAAGAATTCACCAGATGGCAAGTGAGCTGAAAATGATTATTGCCGATGAAGAAGACTTTCTCTGGGCGGAAGAAAACGCCCTTAAGGTGAAACCGAATTGTGAACTATATCTCCAGCCGGAATGGAGCGTTTATAACCAAATAATTGAGACACTCACCGAATATGTAAAAAACCATCCCCGATGGAAAGTATCTCTTCAGGCTCATAAGTTTATGCGGATACCCTAATCTGCCTGATTCTTAATATTCCCGGAACAATAATCATGATATTTCTTTGTTAATCCTATAGAAAATGGCTTATCGTTTTGTTTTTTGATAAATTTACCCACAAAAAAAATTACATGATAAAATATATCACTTTTTTGAGTTTAGTTTTCCTGATGGGACTTTCACATGTAGTCAAAGGTCAGGATCTTCATACTTCAAGCAAAAAAGCAAAAAAGGCTTTCACTTCCGCTGTAAATTATTTCGACAGGCACAATGATGAAATGGCCCTGGAATATATCAACAAAGCAATCAGGGCCGATAAGGATTTTGTTGAAGCATACATGGTGAAGGCTCAGATCCTTAAAGATCTTGGTGAATCAGAAATGGCAATAGATAACTTTAAAAAGGCCCTTTCTCTTGATCCTGATTTCTACCCGGAAGGGTATATGGTTCTTGCCGGAGTTCAGTTTCACAATGGTTATTACACGGATGCTCTAGATAATATTAATATTTTTATCGATAAAGGATCTTATGGGCAGATATCAGAGGCTGAAGCGAAGAGTTTTCAGGAAAGAGCCAAATTTGCTAAAAATTCTAAAGAAAATCCTGTTCCTTTTGAGCCGGAAAACCTGGGGGATTCCATTAACTCCACCCTGAATGAATACTGGCCGTCACTTTCTCTGGATGAATCCAGGATCATATTTACCCGTATGTTGCCTGTGGATATGGGGACGAATAATTTAACAAGCGGGTTTCAGGAAGATTTTTACTATTCCGACCGGAAAGAAAACGGTGAATGGTCTGAAAGAAAAATTGCCGGAGGGGTTCTGAATACTGATAAAAATGAAGGAGCCCAGAGTCTTTCAGCAGATGGTAGAATATTGTATTTTACCGCCTGTGACAGAATGGAGGGTTTTGGGAAATGTGACATATATATGTCTTATAATCATAATGATAACTGGGGTACGCCAATTAATTTAGGCGGTAATATCAATACAAAATATTCAGATAAACATCCTTCTGTGAGCTCCGATGGTAAGGAATTGTATTTTGCATCCGACCGTCCGGGGGGTAAGGGAGGTCTGGATATATGGGTGAGCAAAAAAGATGAGTACGGTCAGTGGGGTCTTCCGGTCAATCTGGGAGACAAAGTGAACACTTCGGGAAATGAACAGTCCCCTTTTATTCATGCAGATAATCACAGTCTGTATTTTTCATCCGAAGGCCATATGAATCTTGGCAGAGGGGATATTTTTGTGATAAAAAAGGAGGAAGACGGAAAGTGGGGAAGTCCCGAGAACCTCGGTTACCCAATAAATACGCATAATAATGAAATCGGTCTTATAGTCAATTCTTCTGGAAACAAAGCGTATTATTCATCTGATCGCATTGAAGAGAAAGGAATGGATATTTATGCTTTTGATCTCTATGAAGAAGTTCAGCCAACGCCGGTTTCTTATATGAAAGGCCGGGTATATAATGCAGAAACCTGGAGAGGAATTGAAGCTGAATTTGAACTGATCGATCTTGAAACCGCTGAACTGGTAATGCAGGTAAATTCAAATCCCGGTGAAGGAGACTATCTTGTTCCAGTACCTGTGAACAGGGATTATGCACTTAATGTATCACAACCCGGATTCCTTTTCTATTCGGATCATTTCGAACTTAAGGGTCATTATGAGGTTAGCGATCCTTTTATAAAAGATGTTCCGCTGAAACCTATTAAACCCGGAGAAAAAGTCGTTTTGAATAATGTGTTCTTTAATTTTGATAAAGCTACACTAAGAAACGAATCCGAAATAGAACTGAATAAGACTTATGAGTTCCTGGTAAAGAATCCTGATTTAAGGGTAAGAATAGGAGGACACACCGATAACATCGGTAGTGATGAATATAATAATGAATTGTCTGAAAGAAGGGCCAAGGCAGTAGTAGATTTTCTTATTGATAAAGGAATAGATCACTCCCGACTGGAATATGAAGGATTCGGAGCATCACAACCCATTGAAGATAATTCAACCGAAGAAGGAAGAGCCAGGAACCGTAGAACTGAGCTTGAGATCATCCGGTAAAAGTGTCATAAATAGCCTCTCCTTAGCCTCTTAAAGGGTAATCGGTGAAGGGTAGACCTTCTCCCATCAACCCTTAAAGGTAATCGGTGATCGGTAATCGGTGTGGCATTGTCTATAAACCCATCAACCCATCAACCCATCAACCCTTAAAGGTGATCGGTGATCGGTAATCGGTGTGACATTGTCTATAAACCCATCAACCCATCAACCCATCAACCCTTAAAGGTGATCGGT